>JAHDEO010000539.1 GCA_020628725.1 Saprospiraceae bacterium | reverse complement strand
CAATTCCGAAATAGTTTTAGTCCTTTTTATAAAGGAGTTCAAAAAAAGTAGTAACCTTGTATTTTGTTATAGAATAATCATCCGACGCATGACAAAATACATCAAAACATTTGTTGTCGTAGTCCTCTCAGGGCTTACATTCAATGCCTGCTCTCAACAAATCAGGCAAGACTCGGTGCTACAAATCTCTCAAAAGTCAACTTGCACTTGTGAGAATATGGTGGGCGAATGGCTCAATCCATCCGGCTCCGTCTTAGTCATCGAAAAAGTAGATGAAACAGGCAGCATTAAGGGGTATTACTTATCATCAGTGGGTACAGACGGGCAACGATTCCCATTAATTGGTTGGATAAATCAAAAACCTTACGAAGCAGAAAGAGACAATACCGTAGCGATTTCATTCAGTGTACGTTGGGGCGAATATGGTAGTATCACCTCATGGACAGGTTATTGCAAAAATATTGACGACATTCCTACCATTAATACTTCATGGCATCTCGTTCGTCCTGTTACTGATGAATCGTATGAGCATATCTTAACAGGTGGTTATCCATTTACCCCCAGACAAAAATAACCACTTAACTTGGGGTTAGTGATTAAGTTATGGGCTTTGTATGGTGAAAAAGATCTTCATAAAAAGACTTGTTTTTTGAATACAAAAATTTAACTACATTTTTTTAATGTGTAATATCTGCTTAAAAACAACTTTTAGAGATTTAGATGCCTCAGAAAGATAATGAACTTTTTCAGGAATTAATGCTCGTAATTAGCTGACTAATAACTAATTACCTAATCACTAATAACGCCAACTTAACATATTCGTCGAATCATTGTTTAGAACAATATGTCAAATCACTCGTAAAATAACGACCAAATGGCGGCTGGGAAATATATCATACAATTTTGGGATTTTATTTCCCGACGCGGTGTTACCGACGAATCTACGGAAGATACTCGTATGATTATGCTGATGAATCGCGTTGCAGTATTGTCAGCTTTTGGTGCATGGATTACTTCCGCGACAATTTTTTGGACGACCCGTGACACCTTTTACATAGCAACCATGTCGGCTACTATCGTGTATGGCTTAATCCCGATTTTGCACCACTTTCACAAAATTCAATGGGTGCGTTTTTATTGCGCGACTGTATTGACGCTCTGGTATGTATTGATTCTATTGTGTATCGGCGGCAATGTCAGTCAAAGTGCTGCAGGCGTGGCTATTTTTGTCCTCACTTATGTGTTGTTGGATAAACACAGAAGGCTCAGAGTTCCTTTTTTAATATACAACATTGCCATCCACATTTTTGCAGAGGCTTATCTGGTCTTTTATCCGCCTTTGTTTGGTGTGAGGGATTATCCTTTGGATGAAATTATTGTTTTCCTATTGTGTGTATCTTGGATTTATGTGATCTTATTGGTTTATGAAAGCGAAAAAGAAGCATTGATAAAGAATTTGCGAGAAAAAAATGAAGTCTTAGAACTCGCCACTGAAGAACTCGAACGATTTACCTATGTTGCTTCTCACGACCTCAAATCTCCACTCAGAAATGTGATTGGTTTATTGGGAATGACCAGAAGAAAAATTGAAAAGGGGCAGTATGATGATAACTTGTTGGACGATATAGAATTGGCAAAAGAAGGAGCCGAGCAGATGTATCAATTGGTCAATGATATGCGTGAATTATCACGAATGAATATCAATTCTCAAGAACAACGAGAATGGACTGACTTGAATGACGTTATCCAAAAATCCATAGACAACCTTCAACAAGATATTTCCGAGAAAAATGCGGTCATTAATATTCCTGATTTACCTAATTATCTATGTAATTCGGTAGAATTTACGATTGTATTTCAAAACCTCATCCAAAACGGCATCAAGTATAATGAATCCACACAACCTATAGTAAATATTCAAACCGAACAAACTAACAACCAATTACGCATTCATTTTGAAGACAATGGAATTGGAATGAAAGAAGAATATTTCGATAGCATTTTTGAATATTTCAAACGTCTACACACAGAAAAGAAATATAAAGGAACAGGCTTGGGATTAGGATTGTGCAAAAAAATTATCCAAAATTATAATGGCAATATTTCGGTACAATCAAGAATAGGAGAGGGGAGTGTTTTTACAATTCAACTTCCTCATATTGCACGGTAGGAAGTCAATTAGGCTCAATATCGCGCGTATCAAGTACATTATCATCTGTAACTATTCCCACACTATTTTCGTAAAACAATGGTGATATGAAAGTTGGGAAATATATTATACGGTTTTGGAATTTTATCTCTACCAGAGGGGTATCAGATGATTTATTGGAAGAAAATCAGATGACAAGGCTGCTTAATCGGATATCTACCATAAGTGTCATCGCTGTGATAGTCTCTTCCGTGCTGATGCTACTTGAAGGCAAGAATTTGATTTATCTGGCTATTGGTTCATCGCCTATTATTATATTTTTTGCAGTTCCTATATTCCATCATTTTCAAAAGATTTTCTGGGCGCGTGCATATATTTCTATCATGCTTCCGCTTTGGAACTTATTTAGTACGTTGATGGTTGGTGACAACTCCAGCCAAAGTACTTTGGTTGCCACCCTCTTTGTGATGACCTATTTTTGGTTTACCAAAGCACCTAAACTCAGAGCAGTGCTGCTCATTTTTAATGTTGCGCTTTATCTGTTTGCAGAATTCTATCTCTCAGTTGCTTCACCGCTTATTGAAATACCTCACACCCGCAGAGAGGAAGTCATTGCTTTTTTGTTGTGTATCGGGTGGATTTCTATTATTTTCTCAGTGTATGAAAAAGAAAGAGAACGATATATAAATAATTTACAAGAAAAAAACAGAGCCTTAGAACGAACAACCGAAGAACTCGAACGATTCACTTACATTGCCTCTCACGACCTCAAATCTCCCCTCAGAAATGTCATTAGTTTTTTGGGACTTGCCGAAAGAAAAATCGAAAAAAGAGAATATGAATTTCTTCCACGTGATTTAGAATTTGCAAAAAAAGGGGCGGAGCAAATGCACTACCTCATCAGTGATATTCTTGAATTATCGCGTATCAATGTCAATTCACGAGATCAAAGAGAATGGGGAGATTTAAATGATATTATCGAAAAATCTGTAAGTAATCTCCGGCAAGAGATTACCAATGTGAATGCTGATATTCATATTCCTGACCTACCCATGTATTTCTGCAATTCGGTAGAATTTATGCTGGTATTTCAAAACATCATTCAAAATGGCATCAAATACAATCAGTCTGAAACCCCTACAGTGAATATCCGGTCAGAACAAATAGAAAAACAACTATTCATTTATTTTGAAGACAACGGAATAGGTATCGAAGAACAATATTTTGACCGTATTTTTGAATTTTTCAAACGCCTCCACACCCAAAAAGAATACAAAGGAACCGGCTTGGGCTTGGGCTTATGCAAGAAAATTATCCAAAATTATAACGGTGATATTTCGGTACAATCAAGGGTAGGAGAGGGGAGTATTTTCACAATTCAATTACCTCACATCACACAACCCCAAACCACATAAAAAAGGGACAGCCCTGTGAGCAGACTGTCCCGAAATCAAAGTTAAAAAACGAGCCTTATAAAAAGACTATATGAGAAAGATTTAAACGTAGCGGCTGTCTTTAGCTGCCGACGGGCGTAAGCCCGACAAACGTTTGTGCATTTAGCCGCTACGATAATTTTATGCGCCGCATGATAAGCAACCGTCGTCCATAGAACAGGAAGCTCCCTCCGACATCTGCATTTCGGCCTCACCTGTTTGCGTTTGGGTTGTCTTTACTGTAGAATTTTCATCTTCCGCACCATCAAACTTCCGCTGATGCTCTTGCTTCAAAGTAAACTTAATCGGATCCACAGCCGCCTTAGAGCGCAAGTAATACATCCCCGTTTTCAGTCCTTTTTGCCAAGCGTAAAAGTGCATAGAAGAAAGTTTGGCGAAGTTCGGATTCTCTACAAACAAGTTCATACTCTGACTCTGACAGATGTACGCCCCTCTATCCGCAGCCATGTCGATGATGACTTTTTGCTTGATTTCGTAAGCCGTTTTGTACAAGTCTTTCAGGTCTTGCGGCACATCCGGGAAGTCTTGAATTGAGCCATTCGCAGCCATTAGGCGTTGCTTCATATCGTCGTTCCAAAAGTTGAGGCGAATGAGGTCGTGGAGCAAATGTTTGTTCACCACTACATACTCGCCCGACAAGGTACGGCGCGTATAAATATTTGAGGTGTAAGGCTCAAAACATTCGTTATTACCTAATATTTGTGAAGTAGAAGCCGTCGGCATCGGCGCAAGTAAAAGGCTATTTCGCAAGCCGTGCTTCTTGATGTCCTTCTTCAATTTTGCCCAATCCCAACGGTCGGTCGGAGTCACGCCCCACATATCGTATTGCAATTGACCTTCACTCGCAGGAGAACCCTTGAACGACTCATACGCACCCGCCACTTTCGCCTGTTCGCAGGACTCAGTGAGGGCAG
>JAHDEO010000038.1 GCA_020628725.1 Saprospiraceae bacterium | reverse complement strand
CTATTCATCGCTCCACACACACTCAAAGTCTGTCCCGACACATAAGTGGACATATCCGAGCCGAGAAATACAGCTACGTCTGCCACTTCTTTAGCTTGTCCCATCCGCTTCATAGGGATACCTGCAAGCAAGGCTTCTTTGATATTATCGCCGAGTTTATCGGTCATTTCCGTTTCTATAAAACCGGGTGCGATGGCATTGCAGCGTATTCCGCGAGAACCGATTTCTTGTGCAACAGACTTCGTAAAACCCACCACACCGGACTTTGATGCCGCATAGTTTGCCTGTCCTGCATTACCCGTCAAACCAACGATAGAAGTGATATTAATAATCGACCCTTCGCGTTGTTTGAGCATGGCACGCATGGCATGTTTAGTCAGATTAAATACTGATTTTAAGTTGGTGGTGAGTACTTGGTCCCACTGCTCCTCATTCATACGAAGCAACAAATTATCTCGCGTGATACCGGCATTATTCACCAAAATATCAATGCGTTTATAATCTTCCAAAACAGCTTTGGCAAGCGCGGCTGCCTCCTCGAATGACCCCGCATCTGAGCGATATGCCTTCGCGCAACTGCCCATTGCTTTAAGTTCTTCCTCCAATGCCTTCGCCTTCTCTTCAGACGATAAATAAGTAAACGCTACATGCGCCCCTTCCTCTGCATATCGGGTTGCTATTGCCCGTCCGATACCGCGTGATGCACCTGTGACAAGTGCTATTTTCCCTTCCAGTAATTTCATAGTTGCGAGTTGGCGAGTTGCGAGTTGCGGGTTACGGGTTAAGAGTTTTTTATTTTGCTTCGCAAAATTATAACCCGTAACTCGCAACCCGTAACCCGTAACCCGATACTAATGTGATTCGGCAAAATTAATCAAATTTGAATGACTTTATTGCTTCACAAACTTCCGTACCATCATTTTTTCCGGTGAAATAATTTGTACAAAATAAAATCCGGCTGCTAAATCACTGACATTCAATTGCATTTCATTACTCATTCCACATGAATGTTGTTGCAATATTTGTCCGTTAATATCTACAATGTGCAATAGCGCATCTGCTGTCTCGCCTAATGAATAACGAACCGTTAATTCGTCTTTGACCAG
The DNA here is from genome assembly GCA_020628725.1 of Saprospiraceae bacterium. Lineage (GTDB taxonomy): Bacteria > Bacteroidota > Bacteroidia > Chitinophagales > Saprospiraceae > JAHDEO01. Next base: position 25,869 of record JAHDEO010000038.1, on the reverse strand, counting down.
ATTCGGTAAGATGGTCATTTCGTTTGCGCTCTCATGTATACGTGCATATGCGTAGTCGGGCGTGTGTATGAGTGCCGCTGCGCCATTTTCGATGCAGAAAGTATTCGTTTCAGATGAACCAAATCTACCGCCGCCCAAAGCGAGTACTGTCCCATTAGCATCAGTCAGCGTATAATTTCCACAACTTGCAGCTTGACGCGGAATACCATTAAACACCCCACCAATACCTATCGTAGCGATATTGATACCTGTCAAAACGGTACTCGAACGACGCGGACACATCCCATCATTCGCCGAATCATAGACAATTAATTCGTAACAACCATCTGCCAAACAAGCAGGTTCGGCTACTGATGAACCGCCCGGATTAGTGGTATAATCGCCACCTGAAGCGACTACGCTATTATCATTCGTATCAATAATTTCCCAACTTGTCTGTGAAGGACTTCCATCGAAATTAATATTCAAATCCGTTGGCGCACAAAGTAAGTTTCCGCAAGCATCCACATTTGCCTCCGCCACAAAATCTAACATGGTGTGGTCTTGTGTTTCGTCAAATAACACTTGATTTACACGTCCATTCAAGCTGATAGTGAGCGAATCTTTATTGGCATTCCACGAAGTAATCGGCAAAGCATCGCCATCTATATGTGGGAATAACAGGATTTTAAATTCGGGTTCTGTTTCGTTCGTTTCAACCACAACGCGGGTAATTGGGGCGTTACCATTGATACCCGGTGTTACGGTTTCATGGTAAATTTGCGAAGTACCTTTAGCTTCGAGTACACGAATGAGCAGCTTTCGATTATCGCCACTTAATTCACTTAAAATCAAATCATTACGAAAATCACACAAACTATTTACCGTAACATTATCACTGACAAATAAATCATTCGCCACCTGCATCAACCATTTAAAATTATGCGTACCCGCATCCTTACGAATATCATCCACAATGAGTACATAAGGCTGCTGTTCACGCGCCATTAATACCGTTCGATATACATAATCCATCGGGTTGTAGGCGCGTTTGACCATGCGTTCCAGATTGCCGCCATCATTCCATTGAGCAAAATCGTAAAAAGGAATATTGTGATAAGCCTCTGTACCTTGCTCGTAGCGGAAATCATTCCACGTCTCCGTCACAGCCGACCAGCCGCCCGTACCGAGCCAAGAGTGATCTTGCGTAGGCGGACGCGACTGCCAATGCCATTCCCAACTGTAAGCATAAGTCGCATCGCCACAGACTTGTGCGTGGTCCCCCTTGTCGTCATACCTCAAAAACTTGCCGGGCATCCGCGCCTTTCTGCCATCCGGCGAAGCAATCGGAATCCCCAAATCATTCACCAAAATACAAGAATGATATTCCGTTTCCTGAAAAGATGAACCATAAGTATAGCGTCCCCAAACCCTACCGAGCGAACTCATCGTAAAGTGGTTTCTATCGCCATGTGTATGTCCGCCCATATCTTGCCGACAATGGAAATGTAACATCAAATCATCCCTGTTGTGCCCGCTTTTCAGCACTGCCAAACCGCGCTCCGGTCCAAGGAAACCCAAACTGTCTTGAATCGCCGCGTTTTGGGTTTCCCAATTCCCCGGCGTATAATCCTGACAAAAAATAGCCGCTTGCAAGAGGTAATTTTGATAACCACTCGTCGCAGGTTCGATTTGCTGATAGACGTAACCTGTAGAGTTGTTTTTGTACCAATTTTCGATATGATTGCGCCACATAAAATCAATATCCGCATCATTCTGAAAAGCATAACGCAAGCCCAAAATATCCGCATAATTGAATTTATATCCACCAACTTCCGAGTCCCAACCGGAGCCACCCCATACGTCTGTTCCCGTAAAACAATCGCCATAAGGCGAAAGCGTGGCAGGCATAAAGTTCTTACCATGTGCTTTCACATGTGGATGCCCGAGCAAGCCGTAGCCACGCTTTGCAGCCGCGATAAGTGCCGTTACAAATTGGTAATTTTTGCCCATTCCCTCATACGGAACGCCCGATTTGTACCAACCGTAAGTGAGGAAATTGCGATAAGCTCGCATGTATTCTTCGGTAAGCGTCGGGTTGTAACCCGTTTCGCCTTCAATGGCAAAATTGGTGAGCAATTCAAAGCTATTCAAGCCGACCCAATTGCTTGTGGTCGCATAATATTCGGTATCGCTGCCGTAGCGGGGCATGCTGATGACGGTCTGTGCCAATGCCGCACGGACAATGTCGCGCTGCGCCGTTGTCATAAAATTATAATTTAAATCATAACAATACGCCATGTGTACACCACCAAAATGGTGGTAATTATTTGCATTGAGGTCGGGGTCGTTCATCACTAAGGTTGCCCAGTAGGTCATCGCTTCGGCGAGGTCGGCGGCACGATTGGCGTAGCTCAATCCCGTATCAGGGTCAGTATCACCGTAGTAAAAATAACATTCGAATGCCTCCAGTGCCATCACACTTGCCAGCAGGTAGCGGCGTTTATTGTCTATCACACCTGATGCTTGTCCGGCATCTTCCAGTGCAGTCGGGTCGTTATTTATCAGCTTATAATAAATGGCGTGTGAGTCCCATTTTCCGGCATTATCGACGCGTCGATTCCCGAAAGCATCTAAGCTGTAGGAGGCGTTGTATTGATACAGACCGCCATTGCTAAAGCCCAAATGTAGCAGCGTCGTATAAGCGTGTAATTGCTTCAATACTTCCTGACCACTGAGGGTATTGTCAAGTCGATTTCGGATAGCCGCGCTATCACTTTGGTTGAAATAAATACGTGGATGTTCGCCCACAGGCGCGACCTGACTAATCGGCACAATCCCCGTATGGTCAAAATTAATGACGGTAGGACCGAACTCTCCTGCAGGATAATTCGTCCAATTTTGGGTATAACCGCCGGGTTGTGATTGCGCGAAAATTAATGAGGTCAGAAATAGCAAAGTTAGTGTGTAGAGTATTCTCATTGGTCGGTGTGTTTGAGTTGAAAAGAAAAGTAATTTGGGGATTTTTATGAAAATAAGGAAACCTATAAGGTTTTGAAAACCTTATAGGTTTGATATTGATTTTCAGATTTTAAAACAAAGAAATATTTTCTATTTGACAATTACATGAAAAATAAAAAATGTGACAGTAAACCGTATTTACCGTTCGCCATCCGCCTCATACTTCCCTCTAAACTTCCTCGCCAATCGCTTAAATTTATTATCCAAACTAATCTCGCGTCCTTGTATAAATGCTTGTTCAAGTTTGTTGGTACGCATATCGAGTACATCGCCTGCACACACGAAAAACGTTGCATCTTTACCTGCTTCAATCGTACCCAATCGGTCATCAATACCCAGAATTTGCGCCGTATTTGAAGTCAATGATTTGATAGCCACCTCGTAAGGCAAGCCATAAGAAACCGCCTGTCCCGCTTGGAAGGCAAGGTTGAATTGTTGCCATGCGCCTTCCATACTGAGGGCAAAAAGGACACCTTTTCGGTACAATATTCCGGGCGTTTTATAAGGTTGGTCAATATCGTCATCCACATTCGAGGGAAGGTCGTGCGTATTACCGAGTATCACTGGAATACCACTCTCTGCTAATTCATCTGCTACCAACCAAGCGTCTTTTCCACCTACAATAACGGCATCCATATCCGTCTCTTTTACAAATTGAATGACCTCAATAATCGCCTTTGCAGAATTGGCGTGTACAAATAGTTTTTTGCTACCATCAAACAAGCCGCTCATCGCTTCAAGTTTTAGATTTTTCGATTCAGGGTTGCTTGCTGTATAGGCTTTTGCTTCATTAAAATGACGCTTAATTTCTGACACTTGCGTACTGTAATCGTCATTCTTTTTAGTTGGTCCGGGCGCAGCCCACCAGCCGGAGCGCGTATGTGTGCGGGGCCAATGCAGGTGAATCCCGTCGTCGGTTTTGTATGCTGCATCTTCCCAATTCCACGCATCCAACTGTACAATACTTGACGAACCGGACACCCGTCCGCCTTCGGGTACGATTTGTGCGGTAAGAACACCATTGGAGCGCACCGTAGGCGTGACCCGCGAATCGGTATTATACGAGATGATGGAACGGACATTCGGATTAAAACCACCGACCTCGCGGCTATCGCGTGTAGCGCGTACCGCACCGATTTCGACCAAGCCGAGTTGCGTATTCGGCGCAATAAAACCCGGGTAAATCTCTTTACCCGTCGCATCAATCACCTTATCCCATTCACCCGAGTTTGGTGGATTAATAGTCGCATCGGCAACCACCGTAATTTTACCATCAACAAAACCAATGGCACTGTTTTCAATCACTTTTCCTGTGCCCAAATGCGCCTTCGCATTGAGGATGAGGATAGATTTGGACTGTGCGGGGGCAGGTGTTTCTTGTGCAAAAACAACCGTTCCCAAACACCAGATTATTAAAAAGAATAACGCTCTTTTCATGTGTAAACTTTATATTTTTTCGGAATTGACCATTAATTGGGCAAAGGTGCTCAATAAGTACAATTGAACTAATAAAACACTAATAAATCACTGATAAATAGTGCTTTACAAGGGTGCTCAATGTCTTTTTTTTTTTAATAAATCCATTATGCCCAATTAATGGTCAATTCCGTATTTTTTTACAAAAAATAAAAAAATTAGCCGTCATACTGAATTTAGTTCAGTATCTCCCAAGCGATAGAAAACGAATGTCGCACAAAGCATATGATTTGTTATTTTTGAGCGAAATACAAAATTTGATTCGCACTCAACATTGTGCTGTAGTTTGGGAGATTCTGAAATAAATTCAGAATGACATTACATTTTAATGTGCTAAGATAAAAAAAGCTATCGACTATTTACATGGATTTATTTGTATTAAAAAAAACAACCCTCTTATTATTATTTTGTCAAATTTGTGTTGGTGTTCATGCACAAATTGAAACAGGTTGGACGGCTGGTATATCCGCTACCTTTGGAAGTAAAATCAAGCGGATAGGCTTTCGTGGGAATGTGTATGGTTACCACAATTTTGCCCAAATGAATCTCGAATCGGCGGTATATTACGCTTGGAATGGATGGGGACCGGATGCGCCGCGTTGGGAGGGACGCATCTCTATCGGCGCACTTGGCGCATGGGGTAAACAGAAGGTGGAACGCAGCAATCCATTTATTCAAAGCCTTCAAAATCAAACAGGTAAGCCCGGTAGTTTTGGCTACTCTTATAATATTTATTTGGATAATATCGGTACATCACAGACCACAGGTACATTTTATGCAGCGGGGCGACACGGGCGATTTATGTTTGAAAATGATATGTTTGCATGGGCGGGAGAGGATAAATTCAGGACATCGCGAGTAGCGTTGGAATACCGTTTCAAAAACACTTTATTCACCATCAGAAATCTTCTGTGGACAGGCGATCCGGAGTTCGAATTGCGCCCGCCTGTGGAAGACCCCGATTATCCTTCCAAATTTGGTTATTATGATTTGACCAAATGTAAATATTGCGACTTATCGCATGGTGTTTTTGCATTGCAGGTGCGGCAGTGGTTGCCTTACAGCCAAACGATTCACATGAGTTGGGGTATTGATTCTGAGAAAGTTAGGCATCTTGTTCAAAATAAAATCACCCACGATATGCCCATCTGGGGAATGGAGTATCTTATGGAAGATAACCCGCATATTCCGATGCTCGACATCAACGGCGAACCTTATCTTTTCAAAGAAGGGCAACAAATTGAACCCTTTGATTGGTTTTGGGAAATTGGCTTGAACTAAACCCCGTAATGACTGCTTTAGCTGTCAATTGAATTAGGAGAAAAGGTAAAGTGTTGTTTTTAAATTAATTAAAAATTAAAATAAAATACACTTGACAGCTAAAGCAGTCATTACAGCACTCACCATAAATTTGAAGGTATAGTTTTTCTGATGAATAATTTTCAAATTGAATCAAAAATAAATAAGGGTTTGCTAATTTTAAGCCGTAAAAAATACGATTGTTATATTGTTGAATGGCTATATTGTTAATGTCTTTTTGCGAAGCAAAAGAAACAACAACACTACGACACTACAACACCACACCACTATGCTAACGATACAACCGGTTGAAACTCCAAAGCAGAAGAAGCAATTCATTCATTTTCCGTGGAAGATATATGCGAATGACCCTGTGTGGGTTCCGCCGCTTTTGATGGATATTAAGGAGAAACTGAATCCAAAATTTTCTTTTTTTGAATTTGGAACGATGCAGATGTATCTGGCAATGCGCGACGGCGAAATAGTTGGACGTATTGCGGCTTTGCAAAATGATTTGTACAATAAAGAACACAACGATAAGACGGGGTTTTTTGGTTTTTTTGAATGTATCAACGACCAAAATATAGCGAATCTGTTATTTGATACCGCAAAAAAATGGCTGCAAGAACGCGGACGCGACATCATGCACGGACCCGCAAGTCCTTCGAGCAACCATGATTACGGCTTGCTCGTAGATGGATACGATGACCCACCAAAATTGGGAATGACTTACAATCCACGTTATTATCAGACTTTGGTAGAAAATTACGGATTCAAAAAAACGCAAGGACTTTTCGCCTATAAAATCGACGCCAACCGCGTGATGGAAGACCCGAAAATGGTACGCGGCAACAAAATCGTACGCGAGCGCACAGGCGTAAAAATCCGTAATTTCAACATGAAAGATATCAAAGGCGAAGTCGAAATTCTACGAAAAATCTATAATGAAGCGTGGGAAAAAAATTACGGTTTCGTGCCCATGACCGACAAAGAAATCGACGAATACGCCGCAGGTTTTAAGCAAATTGCTGAGCCTTCCCTCATATTTTTTGCTGAAATTGACGGTGAGCCTGTAGGTACTGCCTTGAGTTTATTGGATTATAATTATGTATTCAAACAAATGAACGGGCGGCTATTTCCTTTTAATTTTATCAAAATGTTTACCCAGAAAAAACACATCACATGGGCGCGGGTGATGTTGCTCGGAATTCTACCAAAATATCGCGGAAAAGGATTGGATGCCGTCTTATATTACGAAACGGTGAAAGCCGCACAAGCCCTCGGCGTGGAGTATGGCGAAGCCAGTTGGATATTGGAAGATAATGCCATGATGCGTCGTGGTATGGAATTGATTAAAGGAGAAATTTATAAGACATATAATGTGTATGAGGTTGCAATTTAGTGTTACGTAGCACGGTGCTTCCAGCCCGTGTCCACATTCGGAACACTACATACGCGAGACACACGGGCTGGAAGCACCGTGCTATGTGTCAAGCACTGAGCGCGCCTTTACGCAATCGCTGCAAAAACGGCGAAGCAAAAATAAAATTTTGAAGTGTCTCATTCTCACTTCCAAGGACTTGGTCTTTTGTGCCTACCCATGCCAGTTCGCCCAAGTGTAGGAGGTTGATATTATCGCCGATTTCCATCACAGAGTTCATATCGTGGGTGTTGATGATGGTCGTCATATTATTATCGACGGTGATGCCGTGAATCAATTCGTCAATGACAATTGAGGTCTTTGGGTCAAGCCCTGAGTTGGGTTCATCGCAAAATAAGTACTTGGGGTCTAACACAATAGAACGCGCAATACCTACCCGCTTCTGCATACCGCCACTCACTTCGCCGGGATATTTGTCATTACTGCCCGTCAAATCGACACGCTCAAGGCATTGGTCCACTTTGTGTTGTTTTTCACCTTTCGTCATGTTGGTAAACATATCCAATGGAAAACGCACATTCTCCTCCACCGTCATCGAATCAAACAATGCCGAGCCTTGAAACAGCATTCCGATGTCATTCCGAATCGCCTTGCGCTCTTTTTTATTCAGATTATGAAAATCAATATTGTCGTACCACACTTTACCATCAGTCGGCTGCAAAAGCCCGACTAAAATCTTGAGCATCACCGTCTTACCTGCACCACTACGCCCAATGAGCAGGTTGGTTTTTCCTTTCTCAAAAGTCGTTGAGATGCCCTTCAAGACCTCTTGCTCACCAAACGATTTGAATATATTTTCTGCTTTTATCATGTTTTTGTGATTAGTTAATTAGTGATTCGTGATTCGTGATTCGGTAGGAGTTTTGCAAAGCAAAACCTAAAACTAATCACTAATCACCAGTCACTAATCACTATGTAAGTATGAGGGCGATGATATAATCTGCCAATAAAATTAAAATATTACTATACACAACGGCTTGTGTACTGGCGCGTCCGAGTTCGATGCTACCACCTTCTACGTAGAAACCTTTATAACAGGAAACAGAGGTCAAAATGAAGGCAAATACCAACGATTTGACCAACATCATAAAGACAAAGTAAGGTTCAAAAAACGAATTAAGCCCCAGAATATAATCTCCCGAAGACACCATTCCGGTGGAAATACTCGCCAATAGACCACCTGCAATACTAATCCCCGCACCAATCACCACCAATAAAGGCACCACAAATAAAGCCGCCAAAATTTTTGGTAAAATCAAGTAAGAAGCCGTATTGACACCCATAATTTCGAGCGCGTCGATTTGTTCTTTTTGGCGCATACCGCCGATTTCGGCTGCCATATTCGACCCGACTTTTCCTGCCAACACCAGACAAGAAATCGTTGGTGCCAACTCAATGATAGTAGAATCCCGAACGATATAGCCAATGTAATAAGGCGGTATAAATCCACCTTCCAATTGATACGCAAACTGCACCGCCGTCACCGCACCAATAAACAGACAGATAATACTCACAATCACCACCGACCCCACGCCGATGTCATTCATCTGCCGCATCATCTCCTTCCAGTACATTGAAAACTTCTCCGGACGCGTAAACATGCTGCCCATCAGCTTCAGATAAGCTCCCAATTCATGTAATATTCCAACAAGCATTTATAATGGTTAACGGTTAATAATTAATGGTTAATGATTTTTTTGCTTCGCAAAAATAGTTGTCAACTCATTAGTGATTAACCAATTTTCGTGCAAAATAAGTGTATCTTCGCCGAAAAAGAGACTATTTTAACGATAAATGATGAACGAATGAATCATCAAATTCATATTTCATACATTATACTTCATACATCACCACTACTTACAACGTAAAAAGATGAAAACAGTTATCACAGGAGCCACAAAAGGCATCGGACGTGCCATTGCAGAGGTGTTTGCGCGTGAAGGGCACGACCTTGCCATCTGCGCTCGTAATGAAAATGACCTCAAAAATTTCCAAAGCGAATTACAAGATAAATACAGTATAAAAGTCATTCAAAAACCGACGGATGTTGCTAAAAAAGAGCAAGTTATCGCATTTGCCGATTATATCAAATCCGAATGGTCGCAAGTGGATGTGCTGATAAATAATGCGGGCGTTTACTTTCCCGGTGATGTTCATTCTGAAGATGAAGGCACGCTCGAAGCCTTGATTGAAACTAACCTGTACAGTGCTTATTATTTGACTCGCGCTTTGTTGCCCGTCATGTTGCCGCAGGCAAAAGGGCATATCTTTAACATCTGTTCGGTGGCGAGTTTGATAGCCTTGCCGGGGGGCGGGTCCTATAGCATTTCCAAATTTGCGATGTTGGGTTTCAACAAAGTTTTGCGCGAAGAAATGAAGGACAAAGGCATACGCGTCACTGCCGTGATGCCGGGTGCTACATGGTCGCACTCATGGGATGCCATGAAAGACCAACTGCCCGAAAACCGACTGATGAAAGCCTCCGATGTAGCAGAAGCCGTTTGGGGAGCCTACAAATTGAGTGACCAAGCCGTGATTGAGGAATTGGTGATGCGTCCGCAGTTGGGGGATTTGTAATAAGCCACTCTCTACCTTTTGGCATTTTTCGTGTATTTTTTGTATTTTGGGAACGAATACTTTTTAAATCCGTTATTAATACTGTTCAATCTGCCTAAATGTGAATGATTTCATAATTATTGAAGAAATCGAAGAATTTGAGTGTGTAAAATTCTATTCCGTAAGACTTGACGACGATTCAGGCGAAAATGATTATAACGAATTTGAAAAGTTCAACTTAAAATTTGCTGATAGCGAAGATGAGGAAATTAAATTTGAATTTGACATCATCATCAATATCATAGAAGAAATTGGTGAGAGCTATGCCAAACTCATGTTTTTCAGACAAGAAAATAAGGCATTTGCATTACCTCCAAATTACAAGACCCAAGTCAGAAGTGTTGAAATCAATAAAGATTCAAAATTACGACTTTACTGCGTATTAGTAAGTGAAGAAGTCGTTATCCTCTGTAATGGTGGTTGGAAAACAGAAAATCGTGTGCAGGATTGTCCTAACGTCTCTACACATTTCAGATTGGCAGGACAAATAGCAAAATATATTGAAGATAATCGTTCTGATTTCCCCATAAGCGGTAAAGAAATTCCTACGGGAGAAGACAACGGATTTTACCTATAAAAATACTTAATTATGGCAAGCGAAATATTCAAACAATCGCGAGAATCAGTCTCTAACCATTCAAGAATATTTGTTAAAAAATCATTCTCAATCATAGAATACATTGTTTTTTTATTAGAACAAAAAAACATGACTGTCATTGATTTAGCCGAAAAAATTAAGGTATCCGAAGAAGAAATTCGCAAAATGCTCACCCCGGGGCACAATATGACATTTAAAACAATCGCCAAAATAGAAGATGCGCTCGGAGAGTCCGTTATAATTATACCTACACCCGATACTGCTCCAATCGAAAAAGAAAAACAGCTACAAGCGCAAGTCAAATAAGGGAAGAGGAAGAAAATAATCTGCCCATCTGAATAGTTATTTTTTCTATATGTTTGGCTAAATTCGACGCGCATAGCAGGGTTACGTAAGGAGAAGTTAGTGAAACATATAGAAAAAAGAACTATTCAGATGGGTAGATTATTTTTTCGTCTTCCCTAACTCACCACACAACTTTAAAAGCCATTTCATCGTTCAAATGAAAACGTTTTTATTGTGCCAAATACCAACAGCGTCAACTGGACTTATGTAGGCGACAAAACACATCCGTGTCTTGTCGAGTTGAAGCATTTCAGGGATAGCGGTAATTTGGCGATTCTCTGTGACAGGAAAGTACTAATCACTGATTTTGAGGTATTTGATAATGCAGAATATTCCTTTTTTATCGGCGAAGAACTCTGTAAAATCCTCGTAAAAAAACACGAAAGCGGTCAATTTAGCTACGAATTCAAAATCGTAGATGACATTGACACACCGCTTAATCGCCGCCGCAAAAAACTCTCCCGACGACATCTCATTCTATCCTTATTGGTTATTTTCGGTGTGATGCTATTGCTTGCAGGTCTAATGGGTGGCGGATATTTGGCATATCAAAACAAACTCGCCAAAGACCTTCGCGAAAATGGTATCACAAAACCCGTTCAAATAAAAATACAATCACATGTTGATAAGGGGAGATTTTATAATGCCTTTTATACTTTTCGGTATAAAAACAAAAAACAAGCGGGACATCTCAAGCTCCCTAAAAATCAAACTGATGAACTCATGACACCGAATGGCTTCCCACTTCAGAATAATGATGAATTTTTATTGACTTTTTCGAGCAAAAACAGTGATAACTTTCGATTAGATTTTCATGCGCCGAGTGAAAAACAAATTGAACAGTATCGCTCGCGCACCCTTCAAATGGTGAGTACTGATTCACTCGAAATTCCTTACAACAACTGCATACTAAATGCTGTTTATCAAGTAAAAGGGCTAAGTGGCTGGGCAAATGTATATCATAAAAATATTTCCCCGAAAGAAAACAAAAAACACCACAGCAACAGCTACGAAAAGATGATGCAAGACGAAAAAATCAAAGAATTGACGGCAGCTTGCAAAAAAAGGTAGTTTCGTGATTAGTGATTCGTTAATTCGTGATTCGGGTTCAATAAAATCCATTATATTTGCCAAAAATTAAAATAACACACGATGGTCAAACTATGGACTACCGACCATCGACTATGGACTAATAAACATGAGCGTAATAGAAATGCGAGTGCCGACCATCGGCGAATCTATCACAGAAGTCACTCTATCTCAATGGCTGAAAGCAGACGGCGATTATGTCGAACTCGACGAGCCGATATGCGAATTTGAATCCGACAAAGCTACCCTTGAATTTCCTGCCGAAGCTGCCGGAAAACTCATCATCGTAGCACAAGAAGAAGAAGATTTGGAGATAGGTGCACTCGTTGCTAAAATAGATACCAGCGTAGCCGCACCAAGCGGTGGCGCAGCAGCACCCGCTGCTCCGGCTCCTGCGAGCGAAGCACCGCCCGCCGCACCCGCCCCCGAACCTGCCGCTGCCACGCCAGACAGTTACGCAGCCGGACACCCCTCCCCTGCCGCTGCCAAACTGATGCGCGAAAACGGCTTGACTGCGGCTCAGGTCACAGGCACAGGCAAAGACGGACGCATCACAAAAGAGGATGTGCAAAAAGCTATCAAATCTCCCGCCGCACCTGCTCCTACTCCCGCAGCTACGCCCACGCCTACGCCACAGCCCTCTATTGCAAGTACTTCATTTTCAAGAAATACGGAGCGTAAGAAAATGAGCCGTATGCGTCGTACAATTGCTCGACGCTTGGTTTCTGCGAAGAATAATACGGCGATGTTGACGACGTTCAACGAAGTTGATTTGACCAACATCATTGCCCTACGAAAGAAATATCAAGAACAATTTGTAGAGAAATACGGTGTCAAACTCGGCTTTATGTCGCTCTTTGCGAAGGCATGTGCCAAGATGCTCATCGAAATGCCCGATGTCAATGCACAGCTCGACGGCGACCATTTGATTTACCATGATTATGCGGATATTTCGATAGCGATTTCGACACCTACGGGTTTGGTCGTGCCGCCTGTTCATAATTGTGAATCCTTGAGTTTTGCGGAGATAGAATTGAAAATCAAGGAATTGGCAGGTAAGGCGCGTGAAGGTAAGCTCTCGCTTGATGAAATGTCAGGCGGTACATTTGCTATCACTAATGGCGGTATTTTTGGCTCAATGATGAGTACGCCGATTCTCAATGAACCGCAATCTGCAATACTCGGTATGCACACCATTCAACAACGTCCGATGGCAGTAGATGGTGAGATTAAAATTCGCCCGATGATGTACCTCGCGCTTTCGTATGACCACCGCGTGATTGATGGTAGTACTTCGGTGACGTTCCTTGTGAAAGTGAAACAGTTGTTGGAAGACCCGACGACTTTGTTGTTAGATTTATAGATTTTTGATTTTCGATTTTTGATTGATAAAGCAGAGAAATTTTGCAAAGCGAAATTCAATCAAAAATCGAAAATCACCCAATCAAAAATCTGTTACTCCCACATCGCATCACTGCGCCCGTCATTCGGAATGCAATGTAATTCTAATATTTGTGGTAACATCGCCTTTGTAGCAGGGCTATTTCGATATTGCCAATAATGGTCGCGGTATTTACGGTTATTTTCTTCCACATTTACAATGGGTTGTGGATAATCTTTCCCAATAATACAATCATAAAATGTTTGTTCCATCGGTGTCATTAGATGCGGTCTAAAGATGTGTGGGGTGGGAACATTGGTGAGTTCGGGCAGCCATTTCCTGACAAAATCACCGTCGGGGTCGTTCTTTTCTGCTTGAATGTAGGGATTGTAAATGCGTAGCGTATTATAGCCCGTCAATCCGGCTTGCATTTGCATTTGACCGTAATGAATACCGGGTTCAAAATCTAAAAATAACCGCGACAAATGCTTCGATACCCGCTTCCAATCTTGCCATAAAGTGAAGGTCGCAAAAGACACCAACATGGCTCGCATCCGAAAATTGGTGAAGCCCGTAGCCGCCAAGCAACGCATATTGGCATCAACCATGGGCACACCTGTGCGCCCCTCTGCCCATGCCGCGAATAGTATTTCATCGTAATCTCTGTCAAGGGCTTTGAGAACTTTATTGGTGGGTTCAAATTCGAGTTGCCATTCCGATTCCAGCTTTTGCATAAAATGACTACGCCAACGCAAACGCGACAGGAAATTCTTTTGTTGCCACTTCATCTCGGACGTATTCATGGTCGTTTTTGCCCATTGATAGGCTTCGCGCAAACTCACATTTCCAACTGCCAAATAAGGCGAAATGCGACTACACGACTGTCGGCTGAGAGCAGGCTTGGAGATTTGTTGCATGTATTTCGTGGCGCGTTTTTCTGTAAATGATTTCAGGTATCGCCAAGCCAATAATGCACCACCTTTTTGAAAATCCGGGTGCGGCGTGGTGATTGCCTTCGGCAATGTTTCTCCTTTTATTTTTTTGTAAATGCTGTATAATGGTTCAAATGATTGAAAATGAGTCATTTCAACCTTAATCATCGGATGAGTGGTGATGGTTTTTCGCCAATATTGCACCCAGTTTTTTCGATGTTTCAAACCGCGAATGACACCATCTTGGTCGTATTCCTGCCAGTCGATGCGGTGTTTTTGGCAGAATTTTTTAACTGCTATATCTCTGTCGAAGGTGAGTTTGATACCCGTTTCCTGATGAGAGAAAATTTGGCGGATGCCATATTCTTCTTGTAAAACACTTAGCACAGGCAGCACCTCATTATGACAAATCAATACCTGACAACCGTAGGGCTTCAAAGCCGTTTGCATATCCTCCAATGATTCCCAAATAAACCGCCAATGTCGCTCCGAATAATTCGGATGTGCCATCAGGCTCGGCTCAAAACAGTACAACAAAATCGTAGGCTGCCCCGCACGTATCGCCGCTTGCAAAGGTGCGTGGTCAGTGATGCGTAGGTCGCGTTTTAGCCAAACGATATTGATGTTTTGATTCATTGTTCAAATCGAACAATGAATAGTGCGAGTGGTTCAGATTGAGCATGTTATTATTGAGACTTTTTCTATTCCTTCACTACCTTTCCCAAATAATTTTCATCTCCAAGTATCACAATGAAATACACGCCACTTGCCAAGTCGTTCAAATCAATCGTCAAACCATCAAATGCTCTTTCATCACGTACCTTTTGACCGATAGAAGAATATATCGACAGGTGTACGTCATACATTGGCTCGGATAGATGTATGATACCTGTAGTGGGATTGGGATGGAGGGTGAGCGGTTCGTAGGTTGGGGATTCAACATTAATCACAGTATCAAAACATCTTGCATCAGGGCTTGGAAGTTCCATAAGCTTAGGGTTAAAAATATACTCGTCCACAGTGCCTACACAATTCAACCAATGTGAATAATGCCAATTATCAGCACCACAGTGAAATAGCAATCCATCTAAAGAACCTATGCCTTCAATTATTTCATAAGAATGCCAATCTCCCACCATCGTATATCGCTTGCGGTAGTTGCCATTAAGAATCAGGACACTATCAATCTCTTGCACAACTCTAAAACTGACCGGATTCCAAAAGTGACAGTGAAGCGTATCACCTATATTCAAATTGAAATCATATAAAATTTTTTCGTCAGTAATATCTAAACTGTCATCAAATACACTTTTTTGTGTAAAATATACCTTCTTATCTTCTTCTCTAATGAGTCCTACAAATTCAGTTTGGGATATTTCAGGCGGAATTATTTCAGGCGAATAAGGATACCAACCAGTATAAATTAAACTGTATGTTACGTTGTCGATTGTAGTATCGCCGGATAGATAGAATTGCTCAATACCCGAACCTGTTTGCGAAATGCCATCATTCGATGACCAACCTTCATTCCACACAGTACTATCCGTCGGAAACGGCACATATTCCTGACTATAAGCAAATTGAATAATAAAAAAGAAAAGGAAAGAAGTAGATTTGACGTAAGTGTTCATTGGTCAAATTTTTTGAGTGAAGAAATGGTTTTACCTGTCAAATGTACTCAAATTATTTTAAAAAATCGCATAATCAGCAGAAAGGTAGCAGCCAAAATTCCCCATAAAATCCATGAACCACGGGATGAATCAGTCGATACATTGCCCACATGAATGAATGCTGCCCAATGATGAGGATGTGCCTCATACATATTTTCTACACCTTTTCGGAAATCCAATTTTGCCATACGAAGTGCTGCATCAGGTGCGTGTTTTTCGTTCATTTTACGATGAAAATCGACCATTAAATGGCTCGTTGAGGAAGATGTCACTGCCCATTGACTCATGACGATACTCGCCACGCCTTTATACGCAAAACTCCAACCGAGGCTCAGCACTCCCTCGCCACGATTAAGCTCACCAAGTCCTGTTTCACAGGCACTTAAAATCACTTGTTTGGCTGCCCATTGTTGTGCCTGAATATCTTTTTGTGTCACTACATCACCACCGTAAAGGTAAATTTCCCCCTCTCCTTCTCCTTGAGTTGCATGTGAGGCGATGTGCAATATATCAGTCGTTGTAGCTGTATTTAGAAAGGCTGCGCGTGTCGCATTTTTCCCCGTCAATACATCGCCTTTGTAGAGCATTTTAATCGTATCTACTTCTTCTTGATTATCCGGTAAATTGCTCAAATCGGGTGTTCCATAATTTGCTCCGAAAGCGGGCGCAACTCCCAGAAAACGACTTGTATTATCCGCTTGATTTACACCTTGTAGCGAATAAGCCGAATTGCACGAATACAAATAATTCACCCGAAAATCATCAATCAGATAAGGTAATGTCTGGAAATTTCTATCATTTGCGGAAGCAGTCAGCAATGCTTCAAACACAACATAATTCAAGCTGCCATCAGGTATGAGAATGAGTTTTTCGGTGTTATTATTCAAATGCCTCAAAGCAGGCGCAAGAATGATTTCATATAACTCGTAAGCGGACGGAGCAAATTGTACAACGGTACTTGTCGGGTCTTTCACAGCCTGATTAAAAGCATTTATTCTATTTTGAAAATCAGCATTTAATGCAATTTTATCTACGTGAATATTTTCTTTATTTATTGTAAAAATGTACAATAATTTATCTGTCAAAAAATATTCAATTAATGCTGTCCTGGGATTAATAATTTTTTGTTGCACCTCGTTTAAGGTGATAAAATCGGCATCGTATTTACGGTTGAAGTATTCAGGATATTTTTTTTCAAATGATTTTACAAGGCGTTCTTTTTCTCTATTCAAATGTTGAATAACGGTATTGAGGCTATCTTTTTCTCGTGCTGTGGCATCGAAGTAAGCGATTTCATTTCGTCGAATATCAATTGTCAATTGGTCTTCTTTTTCAAGGTCATTTTTATCCAAAATCGTACGAGCAGATTGTTCGGAAAGGCTTTGCCAAAGTAGCACCGCCCGCGCTCGCTCTGCAAAATGGAAAGCACGTTCAGGTTGTTCCGCTTCAAGAGCTACCTCAATTGCATGGGCATAAATTTGATGTGAACGCGCTATCCAATCCAACTTGGAAGCATCCGTAATCAAGTCTCGGTAAAATTGACTAATCCATTCATCCAAAACATTATACGTATCAAAAGCTAAATTCAAATATTTGCTATCACTATTAAATTGATAACTTTGAAAAGCCGCTTTTGCTTTCAAATCCAACACACGAATAATGTCTGTTTTGGAATAAATGAATTCATTTTTTTTGACTGTTGGGTTTTCAGAAATATTTGTTTCTCGAAAATTATTTGTGAGATGAATTAATGCATTTTGAAATTGGCGTAGGGCTTCTTCACGGTTTCCTTTGTATTGGTAATTTTCTCCGAGGTTCTCATAATTCCCTGCATAATCCGGATAAAATTCCTGTTCATGCCACGCTCTTTTGGTTTGCAGAGAAATATTTAAAGTATCAATTGCTGTGTCGTACTGACCGAGTGCGGTGTACGAAGTTGCCATATTATTTAGTGCCCATGATTTAGTATCCAGCATATTTTTAGGGTTGATAGTCAAGGCTTCGCGATAAGATTCGAGGGCTTTTTCATGCTGTCCCAACCAACCGAAAGCATTACCTATATTGATGTAAACCATTGGGATATACCATGCAGGATTTTTAGTTTTTTCATATAATTCAATAGCTTTTTGCCCTTCATCTATAGCTCTGATTAAGCGGAGCGAATCACGTGTTTGAACAAGGGTATTGCATAGCGAATTATGGGCATGCGCACGTCGTGAGTCTCTTGCAGATGTGATTTTTGTGGCAGACTCTCCATAAGCAATCGCTTGTTCAAACTCGCCCATGTGCGCGTAAATCTCACCGATACGCCGATAGATAACGCTCAAATCATTGGCGGTTTTCGTACCCTCTGTTGCATCTGCAAGGCGCAAATACTCCAAGCCGCGTTCCAGATATCCCAGCTCTTTATAGGCTAATCCAATGTTGCGATATGATTTCCAGAGTAAAGGAGAGTTGATTTTTTTGCGGTTTGAAGCTGCTTTTTCATGCCATTTAATTGCCTCTAAATCATCATCTTTTACTGTTTGGTAGTAAACTCCAATATGGTGATAAGAACAAGCTTTGAATTGAATATCATTTGTATTTAAGGCGTTGAGAGAATCAATAACTTGCTGCATTTCTTGCGTGTTGAGGCGATGAGCTTTGCATTTACAAAGATCCCTCTTCACACACTCATAAATAGGTGGGAAGTGTGCTTTTAAAATTAACGGGAAGCAAAATAGTAATATCGTGAAGCAGCGCATTTGTCAGCTTTTCTACAAAAATACATATTTTACAGATAAAAAAATTATTTAATTTCTAATCTAATCGAAACCGCACATATTTAATCGTCTTTTTATTTTCAAGATGCATCGCTTCATAAAAAGTCTGAATACCGAGTTCGGGTAACGGAAGTTCATTGGCGTAGATGTCATCGTTATGATATTCGAGTATTAGATTTTCGGATTCGATGATTTCCAAAGTGTATTCGTAAAGTGTCGGGTCATCAGTTTTAAGGTTAATTTTTGCACCGGGCTGAAGTACCTCACGATAACGCGGAATGAACATGGGTGACGTCAATCGGCGACGTTCTTTTTTGAGAAAAGGGTCAGGAAAAGTAATCCAAATTTCCGCCACCTCTCCGGGCGTGAAAAACTTGGTAATGTGGTCAATACGCATACGACAAAAAGCTACATTGTCGAGTGATTCGGCTACGGCTACTCGTGCACCTTTCCAGATACGTGCGCCCTTGATGTCGATACCAACGAAATTGCGATTCGGGTACATACGCGCCAATCCGAGCGTGTATTCGCCACCACCACAGGCGAGTTCGAGCGTGATAGGATTGCCGTTTTGGAAATGATGTTCATCCCATTTCCCTTTAATATCAATAGCTTCGCCGCGATAATCCGTTACAAAATCATCGTCCATGCGGTGATTTTGATAGACATTGGGGAAGGTAGCGAGTTGACCGAATTTGTATAGTTTGTTTTTGCTCATTAGTAATGCGACAATGCGATAATGATGCAATGCGACAATGTTTTTTATTTCTCGCGAAATTATGGGTTTTTCGTAATCTATCGTAATTTTTACCCCTTAATCACCTTTTCGATACGATGAGCGATGTTTTTCCATGTTAATTGCGACTGTTTTTCGAGCATTTTTTGGGATAAATTTTCATATAAATTACTATCGTTAATCAGTCGTTCTATTCCTTCTTTTAGTGCTTCCACATTTGGTTCTACCAATACTGCTTCGTCCTCCTCCAATTGTTCGGGAAGCCCCCCTACCCTTGTGCATACCATAGGGATTGCCGCCGCTATTCCCATCGGAATGACACCTGATTGTGAGGCTTCTTTATAAGGTAAAATGAGGATGTCACTTTCTTGAAGTAGTTGCGTTACCTCCTTGTTATTCAGCCATTTATTTGGGAAAATTATTTTTGAATTATCAGTATCAATTTTTAAATCGTATAATGTCTTTCCTGCAATAGTGAGGTTTTCGTAGCTATTTTCCGGAAGTTGATTGACCGCTTCAATGAGCATTTCCACACCTTTATATTTACCAATCCGTCCGAGAAAAAGTAGTCGAGGTTTGTGTGTATGTGTACGTGCTTGCGTATGTACATAATCGGTAAACATGCCGTGTTCGATAATTGTATAATTGGCTTTGAAATCTATATTTTCCTGCACATTTTTTCGTACAAAATCTGTTAGAAAAATCAGCTCGTCGGCATGTTTGATACATTGATTCAAAAGTAATTGTTGCAAGCGATTTTCTTCACCTTCATGCAAAATGCCGTCATGAATGGTCATTATCGTTTTCTTACCAGCCAATTTGAATAGCCATAAAAAAAACAAATTCCAATAATGTTTGTATGGAAAATAAATGGCAGCATACTTACCGCGAATGAGTCCGAAAAGAATTTTTAACCATAAAAAAGGGAAGACAGTGAGTAAGCTAAGTGCGAATTGAACATTAGATTTGTAAGTAGGCACTTTTCGATGAATTTTCGGAATTTTTTCCTCTGAAAAACTTGACACGTACACCTCTTTCTCTATCTCCATAGCATCAATTATCTCCGTCGCATAACGCACGCAGCCACCGTAACGCCCCAATGAAAGTATCAAGACCTTTTGCGAATTTGACGATATAGATTGAGTTGATTCCAAAATCTGATAATTGGATTTTTGATGTATAAATTGAATTGTTTTTTACGTGATTCGAGTGCTTTTAATGCCTGTTTTTCAGATGCTCCACCGCTTTGGTAAACAACTAAGGGTTCGGGAATGTGCTGATAAAATTTACTTTTTTCTTTGGTTGCCAACTTCAATAAAAAATCAAAATCAGCAGATATGTTGTATTGGGTATCAAATTGAAATTTACCCAATTTTTTCAAATTATAAAACACCGCCTGATGACATACATTATTGTACAGACCGTATTGAAAAATAGGTTTGTGTTTTCTGATTTTCAATTCATTATTTCCTTGCACAAAAATATCGCAATATAATATTAATGGTAGAAACGCGATTAATCGCGTTTCTACGGGGATGATTTTTTTTATTGCATTTTCATCATAAAAATAATCACCTGCGTTCATAAAATTTATCCAATCGCCTGTGGCGATTTGGATACCTTTATTCATGGCGTCATAAATTCCGTTATCGGGTTCACTTTGGTAATGTGTGAGCTGTTTTTCGTAGGTTTTGATAATATCTAATGTACCGTCTGTAGATCCGCCGTCGATAATAATATATTCGAGATTGGGATAGTTTTGTGTGACAACACTTTTTATGGTTTTTTCAATGCTTTCAGCCGCATTTTTGCAAACTGTAATTATCGTTACGCGAGGTGTATTCATGAGAAGTCAGACCGTTTTACTGTCAGAAGTCAGAACATTTCATTGTCAGATGATGCATTTATCTGACTTCTGACTGTGAAGCGGTCTGACCTCTGACTTCTCTTACTTTTTTTCTTGCAAATACCACTCTACCATTTTTTCTAAGCCGTATTTATTATCATAATTTGGTTTGAATCCTGCGTTACGAATTTTATCGGCTTTGTGGTAGGTTTCGGTGCATAATTTCTTGATGCGATTGGTCGAAATCGGTAAATCTTTTCCCGTAATTTTTATCAAAATATCAAAGGGAATTCCCATCATGTACATCAGTCCGTAAGGCAAAGTCATTGGTTGTCGTTTACCTAATGCGGCTGAAATAACTTCTCCGATTTCGCGGGTGCTCATTTGTTTTTCATCAGCATAATTATAGGTAGAAATCCCGGCTTTCATATCTTGCATCATGTGTAATGTGCCTTGTACAAGATTATCCACGAAAGCGATGGATTTTACATTTGCTGCCTTACCAATATTGACATACAAGCCCGAATCTATCTGCTTAATCAAGCGGTACATATTCGCTATATTGCGCGGTCCGTATACTACAACGGGTCTGATAATCAATATTTTGTGGTTGGCATTTTCATCACGCCATTTCTCCAATACTTTTTCTGCTGCCAACTTCGATGCACCATAAGGGTTGACAGGATTTGGCGACATATTTTCATCTGAGGGCGTCGTATTATTGCCATAAACCGCTACGGATGAATAGAAAACAAAGTTTTCAACACCGTACTTGGCAGCAGCTTCACAGAGGACTTGTGTACCGTACTCATTGGTGCGAAAATACGCGGCTTCTTCAATACCAAAATCCTTATGTTCGGCAGCGAGATTGATGATACAACCGATGTCGTGTTTCGACAAAACCTCATTGACCTGCTCCGGCTCGCGGATGTCTCCTTGATGATAAACTGAGGTATATTCAAAGGTCGGTTTCACCAAATCAAAATTCACGATTCGGCTTTGGTCGAAGTATTTATGAAAGTGTGCGCCGATGAAACCCGACCCACCCGTTATGAGTATTTTTTTATTGTCAAACATTTAACAGATATGATTCTGAAAATTTTGCATTGAGTAGTGAAAGTCAAATAATCGACAAGATGGCTATTCAAAATTCACTCCTTCAAAATTCAAAATTAATTTCAATATGTTGTCGCTTTTTCTTGTGAAACGATGGTTTTTTCAGCAGCTTTATTTGTGACAGGTATTTCGAGGTTAGCTACCTGATGTATGTATTCAAATAGCGCATCATTTTGTTTGTCAAAATCAAAATAATTTGCGGCTACATCGGTGCAATTTTGGCGTAAGTTATGAAATTTAGATACACCCATTTCGGCAAATTCCTGAATGGCATTTGACAATGCTTCGAAGTCACCCGAAGGTGTCACCCAACCGAGATTATGCTCTTTTACGGTCTTTGCGCCACCGCCTTCACCACTGAAAAATACGGGCATTCCGGCAGCAACCGCCATATATACTTTCGAAGGAAATGCTCCGTAAATCGGCGTAGCCAAAGGAATCAAAGTCGCGTGATAATGCGATAACATTTCCGGTACTTCTGACTTGGGAATGACCTCGTGTAAAATGATATTGCAGTCAGGATTTTGTTCGATATATTCGACGATAGCCGCTTTTTCGTTACCGTTTCCGTAGATGTGTAATTCTACGCCAAGTTTTTGAAAATCAATGTTTTGGCAAATTTTAAATACGCCTTGTGCTAACCCCAATAATCCTGCGTAAACAATTTTCAAATTACCCGATTCGTAAGGAATACTTTGTGAAATAAAAGGCGAACGACGCATCAAATTCATGTATAAAAAACCTGATTTATCAGCTTGACGAGTAGCGATGTGATCGAGTGTTTCCTGTGATTGTGCCATGCAAGCATTGGAACGGCGGTAGATGAAATTTTCAACTTTTTCCAGAAAACTATAAAAACGTCCGCGCTTAATCGCGCCCAATTCGAGGGCAGACATGGGCCAAATATCTGAAATATTGGTAATCACTTTTAGTCTCGCCAATTTTGATAAAATCACAGCAGAAAAGCCCGTCAAAAGTGGCGGACTGTTGATAATCACCACATCAGGACGACGACGAATCAAGTAAAATAAGGCAAAAAATATAGTAAACGAAAACGAAAACATGCTCAATACACGCGGCAGCGTCTTCTTCGAGTTGGAGGGATACAGCCAATAACGCCGAAGCGGAATCCCATCAGCCACTTCCTTTACAAAAAACTTACCGCGATAGCCTTCAAACACCTCTCCACGCGGGTAATTAGGCAATGCCGTAATGACCTCTACGTCCGCACCACGTGCTTTGAGTTCCTGCACCATACTGTAAATTCGCAGTGGCGCAGCCCCCATTTCCGGCGGATAAAATATGCTGATTACGTTAATCTTAATTGGCTTACTCACATCAAAACGTTTGTCGTCAATTCACCGTCAAAAGTAAGAATAATTCTTGTGGATTCACGGCGTTTATTGAATCCATCGGCGTATAAATATTTTTCAACATCTATATTGACGCAGTTTTGGAAGGTGAGTATACCCAAATCCGAAATTATTTTTTCGTTTTCCAATTGCACATTTACATCAGGATGAAAATGGATAAATGCTTGTTCGGATGTCTCTTTTTTCGACTCAATAATATCTTTTATGATTATCCCTTTTTTAAAAAATTGAAATTTGCGTGTATGGACGGTATAGATGCTTGCGTAACCGTTGTGAGAGGCTTTTATCGTATTTTTATACTCATTTAAATCAAAAACTTTAGCTCGTCGCGCCACTCTGAATCCACCCCAAACTTCCGATTGTTCTACATTGTCTATTTGAACAGTATTATGTGCAGAAGTGCTGCGTTCGCGTTGGCGATTTTCATCATTTTCGTAAGTAGAAATGCCTGTATCAACGATGAATGGCAGGTCGTTGACATGCATTACAAAATTAAAGGTATCCGAATGTGCATGACCGGGAATATAATCGGGTCCGATATTTCCAACATCCACAACACATTCATAATCAACAGATTGAAACTTTCGGTAGCCGCTTTCTGTAAGTAATATTTCGGAGGGCGTTAATTGGAGTTGATGGGCATAATCAAGCAATTGCCGACTACTTGGCGCAACTCCTATGGCGGTATCATTGAATCGTGGAAGTTGACCGTTTCGGAAGGTCATTTTTTTGAGCCAACCCAACATGGAACAGGCATTAATCAGGAATGCCATTTCCAGTTTTTTGTAATTTTGAAATTGAATATTCGGGTTTTGTCGCATCAAATTTACACAGTCTAAAATTCGGTACAACATTAGGCAGTGATACATCGGACTCAACTCGAAATGTGCGCCATCTGCAAGGATTTGTTCATTAAATTCGGACTGAAATATGGTGAGTGCCTTTTGATAAAATTTTTCATCCGAAAAATAATATGCCACAAAAAGTAACGCGAAACCATTTTCCAATAAATGATTTCCCAGCAAATGATACTCTAATTTATCAATTAAAATTTTGGATTGAATGTATAGTGATTGGTCAATTTCTGCATCTTGAATATTATTTTTTGTAAGAAATTTAACCCAATTCATTATTCGCAAAGAAATCGGAAAGGGTTCAAGTCCATCTTTTATGCTATCTATTTTTCGGATAAAATCATGGATGAGTTGTACGCCGATTTCAGGGTCAATTTCGGGTTGGTTGAGATATTCAAAATAGGTCAAATTATATGTCCACAATTTGCCGTATTCACTATAATTCCAATCAATTTCATCATTAAATGTTTTTTCCAAATTCAAAAAAGAAAATGAATTATCAGAAAAAAATGAGGTATGGTTCGGAATGGAAGGAAGGAGCGTCAGCGAATTTACTGTAAATGACTTCTCGGAATTAAAATCATATTTAAACTTAGTCAATTTGCGCCATCGTGTACGTAAGGCATAATATGCGCGATAGCGTATCTGTTTGAATTTCAGATATTTTAGTGTGTTGTAATAAAGAAGGATTTTCTTCATTTTTTCTGAACCACTAAGGTCACGAAGGACACGAAAACTTTGCAGACGTATGAGAAAAAGGTTTCTAAGAAAATTCTTGTGTCCTTCTGCGTTAATTTTGTCTTCGTGTTTTTAGTGTCCTTCGTGGTTAATTTTATTTACTAAAATTTCTGCAATACGCTCCGCCGCATGACCATCCCAAAGCGGTGGTACAACACCTTTTCTTGCTTTGCCATCAAGAATTTCGACCATTCTGTCGTGCACGGTTTGTGGATCGAGGTCTTTTAATAATTGATTCGTACCAAGTGTTGTGGTAATAGGTCTTTCCGTTGTATCGCGGAAAGTCAGACAAGGTACTTGAAGGTAGGTAGTTTCCTCCTGAATCCCGCCTGAATCAGTGATAATTAGTGCGGCATTTTCCATCAATTTTAGGAATTGAAGATAGCCTTGCGGTCCCATCAAAACAAAATTATCGATAGCGTTCAACCTATCCTCCAAACCAAATTTCTTGATATTATTTGAGGTACGTGGGTGCATTGGGAAGATGACTTTTTTATATTTTGTTGCGTCTTCTATGATTTGTAAGATGCTTTTCAGACCTGCTTCGTTATCGACATTCGCAGGGCGGTGCATGGTCATCAGAATGTATTCTTTATC
>JAHDEO010000538.1 GCA_020628725.1 Saprospiraceae bacterium | reverse complement strand
GAATGCTGCCGAGTATCGCGAGCGATATGGCGAAGATGTTCCGATTCGTTGTCACCCTGAAATACGAAATGCGGAAGGTTGTTTGATTTCCTCCAAATTAGCCACCGAATTAGCGAAAAAACATGGCACACGATTACATATTCTACATATTTCCACGAAAGATGAATTAGATTTATTTAGAAATGATATTCCCTTGAAAGAGAAGAAAATAACATCAGAAGTTTGTGTACATCACCTTCATTTTAATGCGAGCCAATACGACGAACTCGGCACAAAAATCAAGTGCAATCCTGCGATAAAAGACGCTACACATCAAGCCGCTCTTTTTCCTGCTTTATTGGATAATCGCCTTGACATTATCGCTACCGACCACGCGCCGCACACCCGCGAAGAGAAGGCTGGTACTTATTTTAAAGCTCCATCCGGTTTGCCACTTGTACAGCACTCGTTGAATGTGATGTTGGAGTTTTATCATCAAGGAAAAATCAGCTTGGAACGCATCGTGGAGAAGATGTGTCATGCGCCTGCTGAGTGCTTTCATGTACGTGAGCGTGGGTACATCCGTGAGGGCTATCATGCCGACCTTGCGCTGGTGGATTTGGATTATCACTGGACGGTGAATCCGCAAAATATTCACTATAAATGTGGGTGGTCACCATTGGAAGGAACGACTTTTAGAGGGAGAGTGACGCATACGATTGTAAGCGGTCATTTGGCGTATGTGAATGGTATTTTTGATGAAAGCCGGCAGGGGATGCGATTGGAATTTGAGGGATAATTTTTGTAAATTGCATAAAATTTCAATCCGTAATCATGGACGAAGCGATTAAATATATATCGAAAATTGAGATTAAAGGGCTTTGGGGGCGGTATGACCTTGAATGGAATTTGCATCCTGATGTGAATGTATTGTCGGGTGTAAATGGGAGTGGGAAGAGTACGATTTTGAGGTATGCATTCGAAGCTCCAGACAAAAGTATTCTCGAAATTCCTCCTAAAGTAAGAGCCATTACATTAACCTTTAATAATAGTGAAACCGTTGAGGTTAAATTTAACTTTAATGACTATCAGGTGGTTAATAACTCATTCATCCTCGCACAAAATGAAGGTGAACAATCTTTTGTAACTAGTAATTCTAATGTTGGTGATGTAAAGAATGTTAAGTCCCCTAACTCGGATCTTCCGATTGGAAAATTCATAAAACCAATTGATAATCAACTACTAACAAAAGATATAGCACAAAAAGCAAATATACAGATAAAAACCTATTTAGATTGGCTAATCTATCTTTTGCAAAGAAACTATCTAAATTATCAAGTCGATATGTGGAAGAGAACTGCACAATTAAACGGAAATAACTCGGAACAAAAGCTACAAGAAATAAATTATCCCAAAAAAAGGTTTATCGAAATTTTAAATGAAGTTTACTCACATACAGGTAAATACGTTAACGAATCAGAAAACGAAATTTCATTTTATTTAGGAAGCAAGAAAATTTCCGCTTATCAGTTATCATCCGGCGAAAAACAAATATTGATTATATTGCTAAATACCTTAGTACAAGCTCAGCAACATAGTATTTTATTCATAGACGAACCCGAAACCTCTATTCATTTCGACGTACAAAAAAAACTAATAGACTACATCCGCGAACTCAACCCGAATGTACAAATCATCCTTGCTACCCATTCGCCTGCGATTATTATGGACGGTTGGATGGATAAAGTAAAAGAAGTTAGCGATTTAATTGTCTCCGATAATCAAGCAGCCGTTTTAGAAAATGCCGAATAGACTCATCGAAAACCTTAATACTAATTTTATTGAACGTCTAAATACACTGCGTCCGCATAATGCCAGTTCCCGTATAAAGGTGTATGTAGAGGGGCATGAAGATGAAGCATTTTGGTATGACATTTTAAAAGATTATGAATCTCAAAAAAATATTGTGTTTGACATCACTCCATTATCAAGAAAAAATAGGCTTGCCAAAGGAAAACCAATAGTTTTAAAACATGCTAATAACACCGGAAAACATCTCATTCTGTGCGTAGATAGCGATTATGATTATCTCTTACCTAATCATTCCGATAGCTCTAAAGAAATCAATCCAAATCAATATATTTTTCAAACGTATACGTATTCAATAGAAAACTTGCAGTGTTACAAGGAAAGTTTACAAGGTGTATGTGTACGTGCAACAAAGAACTCCAAGCAGAAAATCAATCTGTCAGAATTATTGAAATTGTACTCCAATATTATTTATCCGCTTTTATTATGGTCATTACATTTTGCCTCCAAAAATGATACGACTACATTTACGATAAGTGATTTTTCCAATATTGTAAAAATCTTTATAAATGTAGATATTGATACGCAATGTGAAGCTGCTATTTTGGATGTACAGCAGAGGGTACAAACTAAAATAGCTAAATTAGAGCAGACTCATCCATCTGATGTTCAACAAGTTGAACTATTATCACAACAACTTCGCCCATTAGGTTTAAATGAAGATACCGCCTACCTTTTTATGAACGGACACACACTGTTCAATAATGTGGTTTTGATGATTTTAAAACCATTATGCGACAAATTAAGAAAGGAAAAAATACATGAAATTCGTACCAAAGCTCAACATGCAGAAGAATTAAAAAACCAAACTGATAATTACAGAAAAAAAGCAAAGAAAGACGGAGAAAAAGAGACACTCGCCACCAACACCGACTTCAAAACCTGTTTCCTCTACCAAAAAATAAAACAAGATTTAGATTTATACATTCAAAATTTCAACTAAGCGAATGAGAATCACCACCGACCGCCTAATCATCACCCGTTTCACGCTCGAAGATGTGCCATTCGTTTTTGAATTGCTCAATACGCCCGGATGGATACAAAATATTGGCGACAGAGGCATACATACATTGGACGATGCACGAAATTATATCACCGAAAAATATTTCCCTGCTTACGAAAAAGACGGTTTTGGCGCATACAAAATCATCCTGAAAGATAGTGGCGTGACGATTGGTACAACAGGACTTTTTCGCCGCGAAGGATTGGATGATGTAGATGCAGGTTTTGCTTTTCTGCCTGATTATGAAGGATTTGACTACGCTTATGAATCTACTCGTGCTGTGTTGGATTATGAATTGGAGCGACATGATTTTCGGAAAATACTTGCCATTACACTTCCCGCGAATCAGCGTTCTATCAATTTATTGAAGCGATTGGGTTTTGTGTACGATAAAATCATTCGGCTACCGAATGATGGTGAAGATTTGGAATTATATACGTTGAAAATGGATTAAAAAAGAAGCAATGCCTCGTTGAAAAGACATTGCTTCCTATGATTAGGAAACTCGCAAAAAATAACCTACCCAGTCTACTCGTTCTTTTTCACTCACTCTGCGTTACGGAAATGGTCATTTATCTCGATAAACTCACATTCCCGCGTCTTGATTGAGCAAAAAATAACTTCGCATCTTGGGTAGGTTATTTATTACGAGTTCCCTTAATGTTTTATCAATTTCTCGGTATAATAAGTGTCGTTATTGGCTGTTTTCCAATGAGCAAAATAAACGCCCGAACTCAGATGTTCTACATCTAATGTCTCGTTACCTCTGAAAGTAGTTTCCAAAATTAAATTTCCAAGTACATCGTAAAGTATCAGTGAAGTTTCCTGATTCGACGAATTAGATACATACAAATAATCACTAAACGGATTGGGCGCAAACTGCATAGAAACTTCTTCATTTACATCTACATTACTTGTAATCAATGGACAACTCAAAGCAAATTCCAGCATTTCATCCACACCATTTCTAATACCTTCAATAGTCGGTGTTAATTCTATGTCAGGAATGATGCCTACCCTTTGAGTGGGCGTTTGGTCAGGATAGTAAGTACCCAAACCCGTAAAATAAGCCCTAATATTTCCCGGCAAATCAATAAAACTTACATTCCCGTCTGCGGCTGCCGTTTGGCTGCCAATTTTGAGCGCGCCCGGATGTTGCTCAAGTCCCATCACGGTATATTCTGCTTGCGACTGTGTTTCCTCATTGAACAAAATAATCACTTTACCTTCGAATATGGTATTATTGTTATTATAGCCCAAGGCTACATCCTGCCAATAGAATTGACCGGCATATAATGGATTCGGCGTGGTAAAAGAAGCAATATCAATCGGGTGGTCGTATAAATATGGAATCATATCCCACATCGTCCCATTCGGATAATTGCGGATGTCAAATATAATTGCATCTTTACTCCACAGATTGAGTCGCATCAATGTAATTTCAGGCACCGTCAACAGCCCCATATTCACATATCCTACTTCGCAATCTCCCAAGTCGATGGTTGTCCAGGAAGGCTCGGTGGTTTCACCAAAATGAAAATCATAAAAATCATCAACATTTCGATACAAAGTGTAGGTTTGTGTACTGCCGTCCGCTTTCTCCACTGTAATATCAAAATCACCAGCAGGTCCCCAAATCATTTCTGAATGGATATTTCTTTGTATAATTCGCTCAT
>JAHDEO010000037.1 GCA_020628725.1 Saprospiraceae bacterium | reverse complement strand
AATATAGCGAGACAGTATATAGAAAATCCCTTCTTTCATTTGAAATAATCAACAAATCAGAATGACGATTTCCAAAGCATCCTTAAAATTCCTCAAAGACTTGAGCAAGAACAACAACCGCGATTGGTTCAACGAGCGCAAAGACGAATTCAAAAAACATGAGGCGGATGTGAAAGCCTTCTTCCAAGCAGTACGCGAACGCTTGGAAACACACGACCACATCGAGCGACACCGCACGTATCGCATCTATCGGGATGTCCGTTTTTCAAAAGATAAATTGCCATTCAAAACCTATCTTGGCGGCAATTTCGTGCGAGCAACCGCAGCCCTGCGCGGAGGCTACGTGATGAGCATTGAGCCGGGTGGCAAAACACGCGTCGGCGGTGGTTTTTATTCACCCAATGCGGCAGACTTGAAACGCATCCGTAAGGAATTTGAATTTGATGACACGGAAATACGGGAGATTTTAAATGATAAAAAATTCAAAGCGACTTTCGGCGAATTACTAGGCGAAGGCGTCAAAACTGCCCCGCGCGGTTTCGATGTCGAGCATCGAGCGATTGATTTAATCCGAAAAAAACAATTCTATGTGATGAGAAGATTTACAGATAAGGAAGTGACGCAAGCCGATTTTATAGAAAAAGTAAATGACACCTTCCTCACGATACGCCCGTATTTTGATTATATGAGCGTTATTTTGACGACGGATTTAAATGGGGAGAGTTTGTTGAAATAGAGCGGTCAGAACGTTTCACTGTCAGAAGTCAGAACGCATTGCTGTCAGAGGTCAGATGGTGATTGGGTGATGTAGAGAAAATTCATGAATTTTCTCTACATCACCCATTTATATTTTCCAATCCAAATTATCTGACTTCTGACAGCGAAGCGTTCTGACCTCTGTCCTCTATTAATTCCATCAATTCCTGCTCTCTTTCATCTGTCAGCGCAGGCGAATAGTCATTCAAATCACGCCATTTAAGTCCGTTGGCATAATAATCAATGAGTTTTGTGGTCGTTGCTTCAACAGTGCTTGGTGTAAATTGATAATCTTCCAACAAGCGACTGTTATCTACCTGAACGTTCGCCGGAATCCAAAGCGGAAAACCCGACCAATAAGGAATTTCGTGTTCTTCGGTGAATGCAGGCGTAACATTTATCAGCTTTGGCGATTTACCTAATTTTCGCGCCGCAGCATGAATAAATTCACTGAGAGATGCGACGTAACTATTTGCATTATAGGTATCAAAAGCGTTATTATGTTCAATGGATTGAATCATAATTTTTGCAAAATCATTCACGTCAGTATAAGTGATGACATCCTTGCCGTGATTTGGCAATAGGAAGGTATCCTGCTTCCACACCTTGCGAAACCAATAATACAACCTGTCTGTGTGGTCGTGATTTCCGATAATCAATGAAGGGCGCAGAATGATTTTATTTAGCCATTCCTGACGCTGTAAAATCCGTTCAAATTCAGCCTTTCGTTGATTGTATGTCTGCCCGGAAGTGTCGTGCATTTGTTCCTCTGTACAAACTACAAGTGGCGTGTCCTCTTGAATGCTTGGAGGAAGGTTTTCGTAATCAATGTCGTAATGGCTGGTCGTAGAAACATAAATATATCGCCCGACTCGCCCCTTAATCGTCTCCAACAACTGCTCCATAGTTACAGGAAAATAGCCCGAAATATCAATAACCACATCCCAGTCTTGTCCGCCGATTTTTTTGATGTCGTCTGCGTAGCGGTCGCCTGTGATGCGTTTGACTTGTGGGAAAATATCGGGATTGGTTTTACCACGATTGAAGAGAGTGAGGTCTTGGTAATCCGTTTCGAGTAGGGCTTCTACGAGATTTCTGCCGACAAATTGTGTGCCGCCGATGATAAGTATTTTCATGGTAAATGAGTGAATTTTGAATGAGTGAATGAGTGAATGAGTGAATGTTTTTATGCGTTGCAATGTAATAATAATGAGTAGATTATAATTGAAAAATTAATACATTAACACATTGAAAATATTTACCTCCCGAAGCAAATACGGGATTTCGTTTTACTCAATATTTAAAATTTACTCATCTACTCATTTCTCTCGAAACCGCACATCATAAGGCGATTTAGGGCGTAATTTATCTCTCCATTTGAAGCCGTCGAGACGTAGGGCAGCATGGTTGGCTTGTCTCATAGGAGTGATATTGGCAGTAGGTTGTTGGTAAAAACTAATTTGTTCGACCTCGTTATTCCCAAAGTAAATCAACATATTATTACAGGTCGATTTATTGACACCGACGTAGGCGTTTTTATCGTCTTTGACGTAGTAAATCGTTTCGCCGCCTGTCTGCACGTCCATCAGTCGCACTTGGTTACTGTCAAATTTGACGTAGATATTTTTCCCTTTAATCTGGTTATAAAATTGCTCATCCGTTTCGTTGATAATAAAAGCATTGCCCGTCAAATCAATTTTTTGTATCTCATTATTTTTTTGAAAAATGACAATCGTATCTGCCGAAAATTGGCTCGTATCCGACCACACCACAGGCTGTTTGTAAAACTGAAAAGTCGAATCCACCGTGCTATACACCATCGAATCACTTACCGCCTGAAGGTCGCTTTTATAGACCCGCACATTTTTCTGCGCCAACAAAATTCGCCCGTCCGTATCCAGCGAATCCGGTGGCAATATGGAGCGCAAAGTATCTGCTGCGAGGTATAGCGTGTCACCATCTACGAGCGTACGCATCGTGGGGCGTCCGGTGGCGTAAAGGTAGTCGGTACTGTCGTTGTAAGTGGCGTATTTGGATTCAAGAATGAGGTCGTCTTTGTGATTGATAATTAAGACTTTGCCTGTTGCGGTGGCGGTGCTTTTATCGCCGTATTCGAGTTGATCTGCCCAAATGGATTGCGTCGAATCTATCATCACCACATCGCCCCACGCGATGCCTGTTCCGGCTCTTTCGCCGTATTGAAGGCTATCCGCCCAGATGTCGCGCTCGCGGCTTTGAATCACCACATCACCCCATGCCCTCAAAGAGTCCAATTCTTCATAATAATCCAAGCTATCAGCATAGATAACTTGGATAGAATCCGCGATTCTGACGTTGTTGCGAAATTGCGAAATCTTACGTTCCGAATCGTAATAGGCATCGCCTGATTCGACAGTGCGGTTTTCGTCTTGAAAATTTGTTTTTCCTTCAAAATATACCTCGTCCGCATCGCCATCGTAAATGATTTTATCTGAAGTCGCATATTGGTTTTCGCCTTTATATTTGACGTTTTGTTCAAACTCGGCGTAGTTCTCAGCTGAATTGTAAAAACCTGCTTCGCAGTAAATTTGCTTGTCTTCGGTCACGATGTCGGTGGGTCCGTGAAAGTAGGAAATTTGCTTTTCGGTGTCGTAATGCAGCGTATCTGCCGTCAGCGTAAAATTGGAATCGACCACTTCGACATTACCTTTAAAATAGGCTTGTTTTGTTTCGGTGTGATAATATCCGTGCTTGCTTTTGAGGTTGATGTTGTCGCCTTCGAGGGTCGCGCCTGTGTGGTATTCGCCGATTTCAGTATCGAGGTTATAGTCCAATTTATCTGTGAATAATTTTTGTTTTCCGTCAGATAAAACGACTTCATCTATGAGTGTTGCCTTGCGGGTATCGCCATTGTAATTCAGTCGATTCGCGTAAATTGTGGTCGTGTCTTGCTCAATGACGATATTGCCGAATGCGCGTACTTTTTGTTCCACGACAACCATGCTATCCGCATACATCATCGTGCCTTTTTGATTCAAGACGACATTGCCGACGAGGATTTTTTGGGTTTCTTTATCCGTTTTGACAAATTCGGCGGAATCGGCATTTTCGATTTTGATGCGTTTTTTGGTGCTATCCAATGGTGGGGGGGCAGGGATGCCGATTTGGGCGGAGAGGTGTGTGGCGGTGATGATTAACAGTAAAAATAAACCTATAAGGTTTTTGGAAACCTTATAGGTTTTGTGTTGCGTATGTTTTGTCATTATTCTTTGTTGGAAAAGGGAATTTTGGAATTTTGAATAATCTTAAATCGCATTTTTTTATGAAAAAATCAAGGCATTTTTAGTCTTTTCAAATCAAACTCAAAACCCGGAACCACATCTTCACCCGATAATACTTTATTAAATCCTTCTACAATTTCCACTGATTCATCCTCCCGGTAAATATGTATTTTTTTAGTTTTCGGGTCAATGAGCCACCCCAAGCGTGTACCGTTTTCCATCCATTCTTGCATTTTGGCTTTAAGCGTTTTTAAGCGGTCAGTTTCCGAGCGAACTTCAATGACAAAATCCGGTACTACAGGGAAAAATTTCTTTTTTTCTTCATCAGTCAATGCACTCCAACGTTCATCGCTGACCCAACAGGCATCTGCACAGCGTGTCGCACCATTCGGAAGTCGAAAACCCGAACTCGGTCCGAAAGAAACTCCACCAAAATTTTCTTCGTACAAATCTAATTTACCTGTGGCTTTTTTCTCACAATAACCTGATTCTCCGTAAACTGGTGGCATAACGATAACATTTTGATATTGGTCTTGCTCAATTTGCAAATCAGGATTATCCGCACAAAAGGCAAGAAATTCCTCTTCCGTCATTTTTCCTGCCGAAAAATCTAATTCAACAGGCGTATTGATTGAAATGGTCATTGACATAATTTCGCAAGTTTAATTACAAATTTGATGTACGCTATTTCCCAAATGTACAAAAAAATCAACCAAAATCCAACCCCACACCTTGCACTTTAGCACTACATTAACGCATCAAAAACATACTCCGCTTCCTATCCAATTCACGGAAAAACGGGTCGCTCAGGTCATCAATAAAACGTATCGCTTCGCCGGTTGATTTCATTTCCGGTCCGAGATTTTTATCGACATTCGGGAATTTATCGAAAGAGAAAACGGGTACTTTTATCGCGTAACCGTCGAGTTCGTTTATCATTTCAAAATCTGTCAATTTATGTGTGCCGAGCATCACCAATGTAGCGATTTTGAGATAAGGTTGTTGATAGGCTTTTGCAATGAAAGGCGTAGTACGCGAGCCGCGCGGATTGGCTTCGATGACATACACTTTTTCATCTTTTATCGCAAACTGAATATTAATCAAGCCCTTGATTTTCAGTGCAAAAGCTAATTGTTCGGTATATTTTTTCATTTGGTCAATGACGTTCTCCGAAAGACTGTATGGAGGCAGTACCGCCGAGCTATCGCCGGAGTGAATCCCTGCCGGTTCGATGTGTTCCATGATGCCCATGATGTGTACGTTTTCGCCATCACAAATCGCGTCAATTTCGGCTTCTTTGGCACGTTCAAGGAATTGGTCAATCAAGATTTTATTATCAGGCATGTGCTTGAGGATGCCCAAGACCGAGCGTTCCAATTCTTCATCATTAATCACAATCCGCATCCGTTGACCACCTAATACATACGAAGGGCGCACCAAGACCGGATAAGTCACGCGATTGGCAATTGTGAGGGCTTCGTCTGCGTCCTCTGCCGCACCGTATTCTGGATATGGAATGTCGAGTTCTTTGAGCAAATCGGAAAATGCGCCGCGATTTTCCGCCAAATCCATCGACTCATAACTTGTACCGATTATTTTGATGCCTTTTTCGTGAAATTTTTCAGCTAATTTCAACGCCGTTTGTCCGCCCAATTGTACAATAACGCCTTCCGGTTGTTCGTGTTCGAGAATTTCTTCGATGTGTTCCCAAAATATCGGTTCAAAATATAATTTGTCCGCCACATCAAAGTCCGTTGAGACGGTTTCGGGATTGCAATTTATCATAATCGCCTCATAACCCGCGTCTTTTATCGCCAACAATCCATGCACACAGCAATAGTCAAATTCAATCCCCTGCCCAATGCGATTCGGACCGGAACCCAAAACGACAATTTTCTTTTTATCGCTCGGAATACTTTCGTTCTCATCATCAAAAGTAGAATAATAATAAGGCGTTTGGGCTTCAAATTCGGCGGCGCAGGTATCGACCAATTTATAGGTACGACGAATACCGAGTTTTTTGCGATGCTTGGTCACTTGCTCTTCTTTAATTCGCATGAGCCACGCAATTTGAGCATCCGAATAGCCGACTTGTTTGAGTTCTTTGAGGAAATTATAATCCAAATCCTCTGCGACATTGAAGCGAATGATTTGTTCTTCATACTTCACCAATCGCTTAATCTGTGAAGTAAACCACGGGTCAATATGTGTCAATTTTTTAATCGTACGGGCAGGTACACCCAAGCGAAGCGCGTCTTTCAAGCGATAAATTCGGTCATCGCTCGCCTCCTCCAATCGCTGCATAATGTCTTCGGTGCGTA
This sequence comes from Saprospiraceae bacterium, assembly GCA_020628725.1. Classification (GTDB taxonomy): domain Bacteria; phylum Bacteroidota; class Bacteroidia; order Chitinophagales; family Saprospiraceae; genus JAHDEO01. Next base: position 20,842 of record JAHDEO010000037.1, on the reverse strand, counting down.
TCCATTCTTTTTTGTCGGCGCCCAATCCCATGCGTCCGTTTTCTTGCGACTGACAGGCTTTTTGCAAAGCCTCCAAAAAGGTACGACCAATCGCCATGACCTCTCCAACGGATTTCATTTGCAATCCTAATCGATGGTCGGAGCCATGAAATTTATCGAAATTCCAACGCGGCATTTTTACAATTACATAATCCAATGTGGGTTCAAAATAGGCGGAAGTGGTCTTGGTAATTTGATTTTTTAATTCATCTAAAGTATAACCAATCGCTAATTTTGCAGCAATTTTCGCAATCGGATAACCCGTTGCTTTACTCGCCAAGGCAGAGGAACGCGATACACGCGGGTTGATTTCGATAGGAATAAGTTGCTCATCCACAGGGTTTTGTGCAAATTGAACATTGCAACCTCCGGCAAAATTTCCGAGTGAGCGCATCATCTGCATGGCATCATTTCGCATTTGCTGATAGCAACGGTCAGAAAGCGTCATCGCGGGAGCAACGGTGATGCTGTCGCCCGTATGAATGCCCATCGGGTCGAGATTTTCTACCGTACAGATGATGACAACATTATCATTATCATCCCGCAACAATTCCAATTCAAATTCTTTCCAACCCAAGACGGCTTTCTCCACGAGTACCTCATGTGTAGGCGATGCGTTGAGCGCACGTCGCAGGGCTTCTTCAAAATCTTCTTTGCGATGTACGAAGCCGCCGCCCGTACCACCAAGCGTATATGAAGGACGCAAGACCAATGGAAAGCCGATTTTTTGCGCGGCTTCCATGCCTTCCAAAAAGGAATTGGCGATTTGCGAAGGCGCAACCTCCATGCCCATAGCCACTACGTGCTTTTTGAACATTTCACGATTCTCGGTCAGCTCTATCGCGTTGATATCAACACCAATCATTCGCACGCCATATTTTTCCCATACGCCGCGTTTGTCGGTTTCGATAGCGAGATTGAGGGCGGTTTGTCCGCCCATCGTGGGGAGTACGGCATCTATCTGACGCTCTTCGAGAATCTCAATGATACTCTCCACCGTCAGTGGTTTCAGATAGATGTGGTCGGCAGTGACGGGGTCGGTCATAATCGTCGCTGGATTGGAATTGATGAGCGTGACCTCGATTCCTTCTTCCCGTAAACTCCGCGCCGCCTGTGTGCCGGAGTAGTCAAATTCGCAAGCCTGACCAATGATGATAGGTCCGCTGCCGATGATTAGAATGGATTTTATTGATGTGTCGCGTGGCATTTAACTTGAGTAGCGAGTGGCGAGTGGCGAGTGGCGAGTGATGAGTAGCGAGTGATTTTAACCCGTAACTCGTAACCCGTAACTCGTAACCCGTAACCCGGATGATTATTTTGGGCGCAAATATAGGGAATTGGAAGGAAGTGTTTAGCGATTTGTCGAGTAGTGATTATATCATTTTAATCAATTAATGTTGTTGTGACAATAGAGTTTGTTTGACATTTTCTCAATAAATACTATACTTTTTTAGAGAAAAGCAAATCTCACCCTGTCACAATGCGAGCATTATATTTTATGTCGTGTTGCCAACATAAATGACAAAAGAATGTTTATAAAAATGTTAAAATGTCATACATTTGTTGGGCTATATTGCCAATACAGAACTTTTGATATAGAAGGCTCTACCTTTCCAAACATAATTTGCATTCCAAAACATACTTATTGAAGCCATAATGCTTGATTGATACATACTTATTATGTATACAATTTTACAATCAAACAATATTATAATTCATTAACTATGAATACATTAAAAACTATTTGCTTCATACTCATCTTGTCAATGATGGGTTATTCTATTCAGGCACAAACACCGTGCATTGGTGGCATGGCTGCCGGTTACCCTTGTAATAACGTTGATTTATATGCCATGATTCCTCTTGCCGACATGGGATCGACAGGCGCAAACGACATCTGGGGATGGACCAGCACCGTCACCGGAAAAGAATATGTTCTCATCGGATTATTAGAAGGTACAGGCTTTGTAGACATTACAAACCCTACAACACCTATCTATCTCGGTATGCTTCCTACCCAAACTACCAATTCCACTTGGCGTGATATCAAGACTCATCAGAACTATGCTTACATCGTCAGTGAGGCGTTTGAGCATGGTATACAGGTGTTCGATTTATTGCAGTTGGATAATGTCACGAATCCACCTGTCACGTTTGAATCGCGTACGACCTTCGATGGCTTAGGTACGAGTGGTGCACACAATATCGCTATCAACGAATGTAGTGATTATGCCTATGCCGTCGGTACAAATCAATGTAGTGGAGGCTTAGTTGCTGTTAATATCAGCAATCCCGACAACTTGACATTTGATGGTTGTTTCAGTGCGGCAGGCTATACACATGATACGCAATGTGAAAATTATATCGGTCCTGACGCCGACCACTTTGGTAAAGAAATTTGTTTTAATTCAAATGGAAATAGCGGCTATGATTTAGCCATTGTAGATGTGACGGATAAAACGGATATGACCCTCATTTCCACGACTGCTTATGCCAATCGCGTATACACGCATCAGGGCTGGACAACGGAAGACCAGGAATACTTCTTGATGAATGATGAAATCGACGAAGGTAGCAATGGACACAATACACGCACACACATCTGGGATATTCGTGACCTCGACGCACCTGCATACATGGGGTACTTCGAAAGTGTCAATGCTTCTACAGACCACAATCTTTACGTAAAAGGAAATCGCGCTTACCTCTCGAATTATAGTTCGGGTTTACGAATTTATGACCTCAGCAATATCTCATCTGCTTCTCTTAGTGAAGTTGCCTATTTTGATGTTTATCCTTCTGATAATAATGTAGGTTACATTGGTACATGGAGCAACTATCCATATTTTGAAAGTGGTGTAATCGCAGTAACTAATCGCAGTGAAGGGCTTTTCTTAGTCAAATATGACCTTTGCGGTGATGGTACACTCAATTGCAATGGCACGAGCCTCGTTTGTGGTGGTTCTACGTGTACGCCTTGTACGCGTACAGGTTGTGCAGGAGTGGATTTGAATATCAATTTTGACGATAATCCAAATCAAACTTCTTGGGAAATCTTTAATGCGGAAGGTGACCTCGTTGCGTCATCCTATGGAACATATTCAAACGGTTTAGCCAATGCAACCGAAGCCGCGTGTCTTGCGGATGGTTGTTATGAGTTAGTGGTTTCGGATACAGGAAATGACGGTATGTGCCCCCGCCGCACAAATACTGTGTTGACAGGTATCAGTATTTCTACTATCGGTATAGGAGGAGTATTTAATGGTATACCTCGTGGTAGTCAAATGTGCGGTGATTACACCCTCACAGATGCCAATGGAGTTGTACTCGCTTCGGGCGGCGGCAGATTCGGCAGCTCCGAAACCAATACATTCTGTATTGCCAATGGAGTTGCTGAGATAGCTTATAATCCTGAGAATTTGGACGATGCCATCCAAACGAATAACAACAACATGTCAGGCATGACCCTCCGCCCAAATGTAGCAACTGACCAAATCACACTCGCACATACATTGACATCTGACCAAGCACTTCAATGGTCTATCATTGATATGAATGGAAAAGTAATTCGTCAGCAAGCATTCAATTCAAATACGTCACAAATTGACATCAATGTAAGCGACCTTCAGTCCGGTTTTTATTTCATGCAATTGAATGACGGACAACAGATGTTGACTGAGAAATTTATCAAAAATTAGTTATTGGTTTATTAAGTTCATGTAGTTTATTGAGTTTATAAAGTTTATTTTTTCTGAAAACACTTTATAAACTCAATAAACTAATCACTTAAAATAATGAAATTTACGGTTCAAGCAATCTTCACACTTTTACTTGCAATCTTTACGGGTGGTTTATTATCGGCTCAAAGTCAAGTTGAACTTGGCATCATTGACCGAAGTATACGTGCGTCTGCCGATAACCTAGGTATGGTAGAAGCTGATATTGTCGAATACGAAATCACCGGTTATCACACTAGTAAAAGAAGTGGTATCACCCATTACTACATCCGACAAACACACAAAGGCGTTCCGATTCACAATGCGGTAATGGGTATACATATTGATGCCAATGGCGAATTATTCACAATGAATAATCAATTTTTGAATAATATTGAATCAAAAATTAATACCGAACAGCCTACGCTCGATGCCCGAACTGCCATCATGCGCGTAGCGCAAACGATGAATTACGACCAGTCAGAATTACCTCGCCTTGAAGAAATAAAAAGTACAAGCCATTCTCGCCAACAAACATTTACCAAAGGAAGCATTTCACATGAAGATATTCCTGTTCAATTGATGTATCAGCCAATGGAAGATGGCACGCTGCGATTGTGTTGGGATATGTCTATTGCAGAAACAAAGACACCTGATTGGTGGAGTATGCGCGTAGATGCTCAAACGGGCGAAATTTTACACAAAAACAACTGGACAAGTTATTGTCAATTTGGCGATGTGGAATGTGCAGAAGAAGGGCACGTTCATCACCACGCACCAAATGTAAATATTGAAACTTCATTGAACCAACCGGATTCGTACCGCGTATTTCCCGAACCAATAGAAAGTCCGATTCATGGTAGTCGCCAACTTGTTGTCAATCCTGCGGATGCCGTGGCTTCGCCTTTTGGCTGGCATGATACGAATGGTGCGGCAGGTGCAGAGTACACCATTACAAGAGGTAATAATGTATTGGCAATGGAAGACGCCAACGGCAACAATGGCACAGGTTTCAGTCCCAACGGCGGTGCTTCTTTGGATTTTGATTTTGCCTTGAATCCGGGGACTAATCCGAATAATGACCCCAATCGTTCCGCAGGTATTACCAATCTTTTTTATTGGAATAATTTAATACATGATGTATGGTATCAATACGGCTTCGACGAGGCAAGTGGCAATTTTCAAGAGAATAATTATGGACGTGGCGGATTAGGTGGAGACTACGTATTTGCTGATGCCCAAGACGGTAGCGGCGTCAATAATGCTAACTTTTCCTCCCCGCCGGATGGTAGTAATGGAAGAATCCAGATGTTCCTTTTTACAACTGCCAATCCGCAGATAGATGGCTCGTTTGATAATGTGGTCATTGCACACGAATATGGTCATGGTATTTCTTACCGACTTGTCGGCGGTCCCGCTAATGCTAACTGTCTTTCCAATAGCGAACAAATGGGAGAAGGTTGGTCAGATTGGTTTGGTTTGATAATGACGATCGAGCCGGGAGATACACGTACAGATTTTCGTACCGTTGGCACGTATGTGCTTAATCAGCCGACTACGGGAAGTGGCGTTCGCCCTTATCCATACACGACCGATATGACTGCCAATCCTGATGTACATACCGATATTTCGGCAGGCGGATCTTACGATATAGGTACGGTCTGGTGTGCCATGCTTTGGGAAATGACTTGGGATTTAATTGATACCTACGGCTTCGATGCTGACTTGCATAATGGCACAGGTGGAAATAATATCGCAATGGCACTCGTCATTGAAAGCCTGAAATTGACGCCCTGTAGTCCGGGCATGCTAGATGCTCGCGATGCTCTCCTTCAAGCCGACCAAGCTTTGTATAATGGCGCGAATGAATGCCTTATCAGAAAAGCATTTGCACGTCGCGGATTGGGCGATAATGCTTCGCAAGGTAGTGTCAATAGTGCGAGTGATGCGACAAATGATTTTATAGCAGATTGCGAATTGGTGACTTGTGCAGGTGTTGATTTGGACATCAATTTTGATGGTGCGCCTACACAAACGAGTTGGGAAATCACAGATACAAATGGAAATGTAGTGGCGTCTTCGGGTGGCAATACATATGGTGCAGGCTTGGCAAATTCTAATTTACCGTTGCCCGATATTACTTGTTTGCCTGATGGTTGCTATGACTTGACTTTCTTTGATACTGCCAATGATGGTATGTGTCCGCGTCGTACTTCGACAGTATTGACGGGAATTAATATCGCCTCGATTGGATTAGGTGGCGTATTCAATGGGATTCCACGCATGGGACAAATGTGCGGCAATTATACATTGACAGATGCCAATGGTACAGTACTCGCTTCAGGCGGCGGCAGATTTGGCACTTCAGAAACCAGCAATTTTTGCATTGCGAATGGTGTGGCAGAGCTTATTTACAATCCATCTGATATAAATGATTTATTCCAAAAAAATAATAATATGATTACATCAGAGATGATTGTCCGTCCAAATGTAGCGACTGACCAAATCACGCTCTCCCATACAATAGAAAAAGGACAGACACTTCAATGGACTATCATTGATATGACAGGAAAAATCATACGTCAACAAACGTTTGATTCAAATAGACGACAAATAGATATTAACGTAAGCAACCTTACACCCGGCTTTTATTTTATGCAACTTACTGATGAACAACTTATTTTAACTAAAAAATTTATTAAGAATTAGTAGTTGGTTTATGGAGTTTATAAGTTTACTAAGTTCATTTGGTTTATTGAGTGTTTATACACACTTAATGAACTCTATAAACTTAATAAACCCAATAAACTAAGTATCAGAAATTAAATAAATGTTCTTTCTTCGCGTCGTTATTTTTTCTTTAGACGAGCCAAATTTGACGCGAATACTCACTGTATTTAAGGAAAATTTGGGGAAGTATAAAGGAAAAATAACAAGTCGAGAAAGTACATTTATTTTGTTTCTGATACTAAATAAACTACACAACAAATAACTAAACTACATTTACATGAAAATTACAATCCAAACACTCGCCACATTTTTGATGGCAACACTAATGAGTGGATTTCTACTGGCACAGAGCCAAGCTGAGCTGGACATTATCGACCGCAATGTGCGCGAGTCTGCCAATGGCTTGGAAATGATTGAATCAGACATCGCCGATTACGAAGTCACCAGTTATCACACCAGTCAAAGAAGTGGCATCACCCACTACTACATCCGACAAATGCACCGGGGTATTCCGATTTATAATTCGGTCATGAACATTCACGTCAAAGAAGGTGAATTATTCAAAATGGATAATCAATTTTTGAGAAATATTGAATCAAAAATTAATACTGACCAGCCGACTTTGGATGCCCGTACTGCCATCACGCGCGTAGCGCAAACGATGAATTACGACCAATCGGAATTACCGCGTCTTGAAGAAATGAAAAGCGCGAGCCGTGTTCAAAAACAAATATTCACCAAAGGAAGTATCTCTCGCGTGGATATTCCTGTACAATTAATGTATCAGCAAATGGAAGATGGTACATTGCGTTTGTGCTGGGATATGTCTATTGCTGAAATAGAAGATGCCGACTGGTGGAGCATGAGAGTAGACGCTGAAACAGGTGAAATTCTACACCAACACAACTGGACGGTATACTGCAATTTTGACCATGATGAATGTGCAGAAGAAGGACATGTACACCACTATCCGGCGGAAGAACACTCTGTAGCAAACACGCAACAAAATATGGCTGCGCCAACTATGGCAAACAGCTACAATGTATATGATGAGCCTGTTGAAAGCCCTATACATGGTGGTCGTACCTTAGTATCTACCACAGGTGACCCGGTAGCTTCGCCCTTCGGCTGGCACGATACCAATGGTGCAGCAGGTGCGGAATACACCATTACAAGAGGTAATAATGTACATGCACAAGAAGATGCCAATGGCAACAACGGAACAGGCTTTAGCCCCGACGGAGGTGCTTCATTGGATTTCAATTTTGCATTGGACTTGAATGCCAGTCCAAATTCTGACCCGGCTCGCTCTGCGGGTATTACCAATCTTTTCTACTGGAACAATCTCGTACACGATGTATGGTATCAATACGGTTTTGATGAAGCGAGTGGTAATTTCCAGCAAAATAACTACGGACGAGGTGGTTCAGGTGGCGACTATGTTTTTGCAGATGCGCAAGACGGTGGCGGTACAAACAACGCTAACTTCTCTACACCAACTGACGGAGGTAATGGACGTATGCAGATGTTCCTTTGGACAGGCGCATCATCAGGTACTTTGAATGTTAATTCTCCCGGGGGTATTGCCGGAGGCTATGGTACTGCGGCTGCACAATTCGGACAAGGTACATTTAATGTTACAGGTAATCTCGTTATTGTAAATGATGGTAGCGGCGCACCGACAGAAGGTTGTGGCGCACTGACGAATGCAGGAGCTATCAACGGTAATATTGCTGTCGTAGATAGAGGAAACTGTGAATTTGGTACAAAATGTCTCAATGCACAAAATGCTGGTGCTATCGCAGTGATTGTTTGTAATAATGTAGCTGGTGCTTCTATTGCAATGGCACCGGGTGCTGATGGAGCAAGTGTGACAATTCCTGCCGTGATGATTACTCAAGCAGATTGTGCGACTATTCGCGCTCAGATTCCTACAGTAAATGTGAATTTGGTATCGGGTAGTGCTGCCAGCAGAGATGGCGACCTTGATAACGGTATCATCGCACATGAGTATGGTCATGGTATTTCTATCCGCCTCACAGGTGGTGCAAATAATAGTGGCTGCCTCGGAAACAGCGAGCAGATGGGAGAAGGTTGGTCAGACTGGTTTGGTTTGATGATGACTATTGACCCGACTGACACACGCACGGATGTGCGCCCTATCGGTACATTTGCACTTGGTCAATCTCCTACGGGAAGCGGTATTCGTACTTATCCATACACGACTGATTTAAGTATCAACCCACACGTTTATACCGATATTGGAGGTGAAGCTATACCACACGGTGTAGGTTCGGTATGGTGTGCGATGCTCTGGGAAATGACTTGGGATTTGATTGACACTTATGGCTTCGACCCTGATTTGCATAATGGTACAGGCGGTAATAATATCGCAATGGCATTGGTGACTGAAGGTTTGAAATTGCAACCATGTAGTCCGGGTTTTGTGGATGGTCGTGATGCGATTCTTGCTGCTGACCAAGCTCTTTATAATGGTGCCAATCAATGCCTCATCAGAGATGCTTTCGCACGTCGAGGACTTGGAGACAGTGCTTCGCAAGGAGGCTCGAATAGTACGACTGACGGCGCAAACGACTTCAATGTAGCTTGCGGACCTCCAACTTGTGATGATGGTATTCTTAATCAAGATGAAACAGGCGTAGATTGCGGTGGTGCAACTTGTGGTGCTTGTCCTCCTGATGCTTGTACAGATGTTGACCTTGCGGGAATCATTGCGTATGACGCAAATGATAACGACCAAGGTACGGCAACACTTCAAAATGGTGGTACAGAAGTACTCATCACAGGCAATGGTTGGAAGGCTATTCAGGTGAATTACACATTCACAGCGAGTACTGTATTGACATTTGAGTTTAGAAGTACCGTACAAGGTGAAATTCACGAAGTTGGTTTTGATAATGATTTGATATTTGATGCGCCACACCGTATCGTAGTTTACGGTAATCAAGGTTATGCAGGAACATTCTCCAATCCAACCTACTCAGGTAGCGGCAATTGGGAAACGTTTACCATTCCTATCAATGGTCAGATTACAGGTACATTCCAATACATCGTACTCACAGCAGATGATGATGCGACAGGTAATGGTATTTCTGAATTCAGAAATATTCAACTTTTTGAAGATAATAACAACAACTTGATTTGTGACTCTACACCTGCATGTGCGGGCGTTGACCTTGACATCAACTTCGATGGCGCACCTACACAAACCAGTTGGGAAATTACAGACGACTTAGGTAACGTAGTTGCTTCTTCCGGTGGAAATATTTACGGAACAGGCTTGGCGAATACCAACTTGCCACTACCTAATGTTACATGTTTGCCTGATGGTTGTTACGACTTAACTTTCATGGATTCCGGCAACGACGGTATGTGCCCACGTCGTACGAGTACCGTACTTACGGGTATCAATATCTCTACCATTGGTTTAGGCGGTGTATTTGATGGTCTTCCGAGAGTTGGAGCTGCAAATTGCGGTGATTATACCTTAACAGATGCGAATGGTACGGTACTCGCTTCCGGTGGAGGTCGTTTTGGCACTTCTGAAACCAACAACTTCTGTATCTCAGGTGGTGTTGCTGTTCCACTATGGCAAAGCGATGAAATTTATGCGAGAACAATAACAGAAGGAGCTACGAATACGCTCGAATTATTGCCAAATCCGGCGAAGGATAATGTGACGATTTTCTACAATCTTACAAACGACCTTAACGTGGATATTCACGTAGTTGATATTAATGGTAAAATCGTTCGCGAGATTACGCGTGATGCCAATGATACCAATCAAGTACAAGTTGATATCAACGACTTGACTGCAGGTTTCTACTTCGTGAGATTAGTTTCAGGAGATACTGTTTTATCTAAGAAATTTGTAAAGCAATAAGATGATTTTTGATTGAGTGATTTTCGATTTTTGAATTCATTCAATTAATAAAAATATACTTGGAGGACATCAGGCTTGCCTGATGTCCTTTTTTCATTCAAAAACAACATATTTGACGTTTTTGAGCTATTTTCTAATTAAATCATCCTGTAAATTGCTATCAGAATTGTCAGTTTCAAATCATTCAAAATTCACCCATTCAACATTCAAAATTAATCATGGTACTCATTCCACAACGTCTATTCGACAATCCGCAAGTCACGACGATTATGCGTGATGGCAATGTTTGCATTCTCAAAAAAGAACTGCATACGCCAGTCATTGAGAAGGAAGGTTACATTTCCAATCATGTCATCTCCGTCTTGCTTTCCGGCGAACAACGTATCAAAAACTACGATGAACAAACCATTCGCGTACGGGCGGGAGAGGTCTTGTTTATTCCGCGTGGCATGTATCATGTAACAGATTTATTGCCAAAAGAAGACACATTTCAAAGTCTGTTATTTTATTTTGATGATACGATTATTGAGGAGTTTTTAGCAAATTCCAAAGTGACTGAAATATCAAGAACGGCTGTCCCAGACCATCTCAAATTTGGTATCGTTCCCTCTGTCGGGCTTTTTGCCGAGTCGTTGATTCATATTTATGAATCCAATTCGCTCCAAGACAAAAAAATCCTGCGCTTGAAAATACTTGAATTGCTTTTACTACTAAATGGATTGGCGAAGGAACAAGACTTCGCCAATTTCCTATTTCGACTCACCTTACCCAAGAAACGCAACATCAAAAAATTCATGCAAAACAACTTTGACAAGCCCCTCAAAATCGAAGATTACGCCTATCTCACAGGTAGAAGTGTCAGTACATTTCGACGAGATTTCAAATCATCTTACGACATCACGCCGCAAAAATGGCTTAAAGAAAAACGTCTTGAAAAAGCCCTTAACATTCTGAACAACAAAGAAATAAGTGTCACTCAACTCGCCTACGAAGTGGGCTACGAGAATATTTCTTACTTCATCAAAGAATTTAAAAACCACGTCGGGCAATCTCCAAAACAATACATTCTTTCTCAAAATCGAAATAATTTGATGAATTAGAAAAGTAAAATACATGAATGAATTTTATTCAAAATTCATTCATTCAAAATTCAAAATTAATCATGAAAATAACTTTTATCGGACTCGGAATCATGGGCAGTCGCATGGCTGCCAACCTACTCAAAAACGGTGCAGACCTCACCGTATTCAATCGCTCCAAAGCACCCGTCGAAGCCCTCGAAGCACAAGGCGCGAAATCTGCTCCCACCGCAAATGAAGCAGTCAAAGATGCGGATATTGTATTCAGTATGCTCTCTACGCCGGAAGTAGTAGATTATGTATTTATGTCGGAAAACGGCGCACTATCCGTGATGCAACCCAACGCTATTTGGGTAGATTGTACTACGGTGAATCCCTCTTTTACCGCGAGCGAAAAGACAGCAGCAGATAAGGCAGGAATTCGTTTTATGGATGCCCCCGTAGCTGGCACACTCCCACACGCAGAAAATGCCGAATTGGTCTTTTTCACTGGTGGCGAAGCATCACTTTTAGCGGAAGTCGAGCCTTATCTCAATCACATGGGAAAGAAGGTGCTACACATCGGCGAAACAGGAAAAGGCGCGTCTTTCAAAATGTTGGTCAATATCATGCTGGCACAGTCAATGATTATTTTTTCAGAGGCTGTTTTGTTGGGTGAAAAAATGGGTATGGACAAGGATTTTCTGTTGAATGCACTGCCCGGTTTGGTCGTCTCTGCACCCTTTACCAAATTCAAAGCTGAAATGGTGCGTTCCGGTGAATACGATGTACAATTTCCATTGGAATGGATGCACAAAGACCTGCATCTCGCAGCTATTTCTGCTTACGAAATGAATCAACCATTATATCTCGCCAATGTTGCTAAAGAATTATTCGCGGAAGCTAATAAGAAAGGATTGGGACGTTTGGATTTTGCGGCAATTCACAAGTATTTGCAGGAGCGATAGACGATTATACTTTAAAATTCAATAAAAATTCCTTCACCTCATTACCAAATTTCTCCCCATCATTAAATAAGAATTTCACTTCGATTGGAAGCGCGTAAATCGGTAGATTGTGTTGTAACAAATAGGGTTTATGCATATCTAATCGAAGTGTATCTTTTTCCGTAGTAATGATAATTTTATTATCGGAATTAATTTCTTCAAATTTATTACGAATACGCCCAATATCCGTTTTTTCAAACAAATGATGATCACGAAAAGAAATCATCGTCAGTGACTTCACTCTCGGTCTTAAATACGCTTCCAAATATTGAGGGCGCGCTATTCCACACACCAATAATACATCATGTGTGCCGTCTAAATTAATATCTAAACTGGGTTCGTAAATATGGTAGGGTGTGAAATATTCGTAAGCCGAAAAATAGACGTTTTGATAGCTGTATGGCTGCATTTTTTTGAGAAATTCATCACGCTGTGCCTCCGTCAAATCTTGCGGACACTTACTAACGACCAACGTATTGGCACGTTTATACGCCGATGCCCACTCCCGCAAACGCCCTGCCGGAACAAGGTAATCCGTCATAAACGGAAATTCATATTCAGTCAGCAAAATATTCATCCCTGCCTTCATGGAGCGATGTTGAAAACCATCGTCCAGAATGATAGCTTGCAAGTCGGGGTCAATCATCAGCATTTGCGGAATTGCCATCGTACGTTCCTCCGCTACCGCGACCATGATGCCCGGAAATTTTCGCTTAAACTGCATTGGTTCGTCACCTGCATTACGTGCTGTATCATTCGGATGTACAATACGAAAACCGCGCGTCTTGCGCCCATAACCGCGACTGAGCGTAGCCACCCGTATGTATTCGCGCAACAGGCGCACAAGGTATTCCGTATGCGGCGTTTTGCCCGATCCGCCTACGGTCAGATTCCCCACACAAATTATCGGAATATCAAATCGAAAACTCCGCAGCAATTCTGTTCGATACAGAAAATTACGCACACTCACGCCCATACCGTAGAGCAGTGCGAATGGGGCAAGAATCAAGCGTGTGAGTGGGTCGTTTTGCATAACAAATATTAGTATCGTCTGACGAATATATTAGGGTGAAATTAAATGTCTAGCGATTAAGATAATATGATTTGATAAAACCATTCGTCCGACGACTTATTGCATCAAATAACAGTATCCAGATATTTGAGACAGACTTTAAACCCTTTTTCTCGAAAATAAGTTTTCGTCGATTGCGGTGTGCGTTGGCTCGTGACCAATACAAAATCTCCACCCCAAGCTCCGAGCGATTTTACTTCTCCCCAGAAATCGTTGAAATACAAATCTTTCGCCATACGCAATTTGAGGGAAGAGGATACGATGTCTTCGTGTTCGCGGATGACGGCATTGAGTTCGGGCAGGCTGGTGGAGAATTGAAAACGTTGGGTGAGGACGCTGATTTGTTGGAGGCGTTCCATTTTTTTCTCTTCGTCGTCCCATGCACGATAACGTTCGATACCCTCGCGGCTGTTTTGTTTTTTATTTAAATGAACTAAATATAAATTTTTTAAAAAAGGCAAATTCTCCCCTGTTTCGGGGTGTTTGCCAAAGTCAGTGGGTTGGTAGGCGCGGACTTTTTCTTGTTTTTGGAAAAAAATCGGCGTATTCACCTCCGCACAAATCAAATCGTAACCCGACCCGCCGAATGTTTTATCCAATAATTCAAATGGATTCAGTTTCGCCCATTTTGCAACCATATACACCAAAGTTGAGCTACTGCCAAAGCCCCAATTTCGCGGAAATTCGAGGCGTGTGGTGATTTTGAGTTGCCTCTCACCACGCATAAAATCTAAGTCCTTTGAGCGAGCATAACGTATCATTTTCTGGAGTATTTCGGCAGCTTGGTCATCAGTCGTAGAGAGGATTTCGAGTGTCGGCAATTCAAATCGAGCCTCAAACCACGTCTCACCCCGCAGTGTCGTACTCTCCCAATGTAGTCCTGCTTCTTCGCCTTGCGCTACACTCATCCGCTGCCCCATACGCACGGGAACTGCCAAGCCCACTGCACCGTCCAAGATGAAATATTCACCCGATAAGAGCAACTTACCATTGCCGCGAAAATTGAGGTTGGTCGTATCTTTCGACATAAAGTTGGTTTTTATACATTTATAACGTGCAAAACTGCGTATTTTCTACGATATTTGTGAGAATCTACGCCTTTTTTGAAAAAGATAGTATGCAAGCAACAAAATTAAACAATATCAGCATAGAACAATACATCGCCATAGAGCACGAAAATGATACTCGTTATGAATATCATAATGGGGAAATCTTCGCTATGGCAGGTGGTACAGTTCCGCATGGCATCATCGGAGGAAATGTTTTTGGTAGGATTCAGTCCAAATTATTAGACAAAAATTCGCTTTGCTTTCCAATGAATAGTGATGTAAAAATAAGCATCGATGTTGAACGTCGCTTTGTTTATTCTGACACGATGGTAGTATGTGGTGATATAGAATATTCCGAAGTTTACTCCGAAGCCGTAGCCAATCCAATTATTATCTTCGAGGTCTTATCAGAGAGCACCGCAGGCTATGACAGAGGCGGGAAATTTTTTCTATACAGAAAAATCAAAACCCTCCAACAATACATTTTAATCGAACAAGACGCACCGGAAATCGACATCTACACTCGCAACGAAGGCGATTTATGGCACATAAAGCGTGTGTCAGGACTCGAAAATTCCTTAACTTTGCAATCCCTTGAAATTGAGATTCCTTTGAAAGATATTTATCGAAACGTTGATTTTAATGTTTCACAATAAAAATATCGTACAGGCGATTTTAATCGCCATGTGAAAAATAACAAAAATTGATAAAGACAGGGCGATTGAAATCGCCTGTACAAGTAATAGAAAATGAAAGATTACTCCTATATATTCAACGCTCACCCCACGTTTATCGAAAATATGTATCAGCAGTACAAAGCCAATCCAACAGCAGTGGATGAAGGCTGGCGTACTTTTTTCGAAGGCTTTGATTTTGCCGTCAATCAAAACGGACATGCGGAAGATATGGCGACTACGGCTGCGCCGAGTATGGACGCCGTGAAGGAAATTGACGTGCGGGCATTGATAGTCGCATTTCGTCAGCGCGGACATTTGCTCTCGACGACCAATCCGATTAAAGAGCGTCGTGACCGAGATGCGAAACTCAATCTGGCAGATTTCAGTCTTTCGGAAGCAGATATGAACAGTCGTTTTGTATCGGGTAAAGAACTTGGTTTGCCGAACGCGACGTTGAAGGAGATTCTGGATAGATTGCACAAGATATATGCGGGCAATATTGGTTTTGAATTTAACCATATTAATGACCGTCAAAAACGTCGTTGGTTACGCAGACGGATTGAGGAGCGCATGTTGAAATCGGATTATGGAATTCCGATAGAGAAGAAACGCAGGATTTTAGAGAAATTGAACGGCGCGGTATTGTTCGAGCAATTTTTGCATAAAAAATATGTCGGACAAAAACGCTTTTCGCTTGAAGGTGGTGAGACAACGATTCCTGCATTGGACGCTATCATTACTGAAGCAGTGGATTTGGGCGTGGAGGAAGTCATTATCGGTATGGCGCATCGTGGCAGGTTGAATGTCTTGGCGAATATCATGGGTAAAACCTACGAGGAAATTTTCAATGAATTTGAAGGTACTGCCGTTCCCGACCTTAGTTTTGGCGACGGCGATGTGAAATATCACTTAGGTATTTTCTCCAAATTAAAAACCGCGACTGGAAAGGATGTTTATCTAAAAATGACACCGAATCCCTCGCACCTTGAAGCCGTCAATACGGTGGTCGAGGGCTATGCACGGGCGAAGGCAGATATTTTGTACAAGTCTGATTATGATAAAATATTGCCCGTATTACTACATGGTGATGCGGCGATTGCGGGGCAAGGTATTGTGTATGAGACGGTTCAAATGTCGAAATTGGAGGGCTACTACACAGGCGGTACGATTCATTTTGTGATAAATAATCAGGTCGGATTTACGACGGATTTTGATGATGCGCGCTCGGCGACTTACTGTACGGCGGCGGCGATGGTCGTGGAAGCACCGGTTTTTCATGTGAATGGCGACGACCCGGAAGCGGTGGTTTTTGCGGCAGAATTGGCGGCGGAATATCGGCAGGAATTTAATAATGATGTGTTCATTGATATGGTGTGCTATCGTCGGCACGGGCATAATGAGGGCGATGATCCGAAATTTACCCAACCAAAAATGTACGATATTATCAATAAACACCCTAATCCGCGCGACGTGTATTTGCAGGATTTGTTGAAACAGGGCGATGTGGAAGAAGCATTGGCGAAGAGTATGGAAAAGGAATTTCTCTCTGACCTGCAAGCGCGATTCGACGAGGTGAAGCAAAAACCGATTCCGTACAAACACCAAAAACCGGAATTGGAGTGGCAAAAAATGAAAGTCCACATCACCGCAAAGGATGTCAAACAATCTCCGAAAACAGGTATTGCGAAAAAGACGGTTGACCAAATCGTGAAGCACTTACTCACGGTACCAAAAGATTTTACGCCACTCAAAAAATTTGGTCGCTTGCTGAAAACCACCCAAAAACTCTACGATGCAGGCAAAATGGATTGGGCAATGGCGGAACTTTCTGCCTATGCTTCGCTCTTGCTCGAAGGTCACGATGTGCGGATGAGTGGGCAGGATGTCAAGCGGGGTACGTTTTCGCACCGCCATGCTGTACTGGTCGATTCCAACGATAAATCGGAGTATAATCGCATCAATACCATTGCCAAAAAACAAGGAAAATATCGCATTTACAACTCGCTGTTGTCGGAGTTTGGGGTGATGGGATTTGAGTTTGGATACTCGCTCGCTACGCCCGATACGCTGGTGCTGTGGGAAGGTCAATTTGGTGATTTCTACAACGGCGCACAAGTAATGGTAGACCAATTTATTTCCTCTTCCGAAAGTAAATGGCAGTGGACGAGTGGCTTGGTGCTACTACTCCCGCACGGCTACGCGGGGCAAGGACCGGAACACTCAAGTGCGCGTTTTGAGCGATTTTTACAGATGTGTGCCGAGTACAATATGAGCGTGGTCAATATCTCTGAACCCGCCAACTTCTTTCACGCGCTACGCCGACAAATTAAGCGTCCGTTTCGTCGTCCGCTTGTGGTGATGTCGCCTAAATCGCTGTTGCGTCACCCACGTTGTATATCTGATATCAAAGACTTTACGACCAATAATCGCTTCCGCGAATTGATTGACGACCCCGCCGTCGGCAGCGACAAAAAGAAAATCGCCAAAGTGAAGCGCGTCCTGTGCTGCACCGGAAAGGTGTATTACGACCTACTCGAAAAAAAGGAAACCGACAAACGCGATGACATCGCCATTGTCCGCATCGAACAACTCTACCCGATGCCCGAAGACCAAGTCGCCGAGCTAAAGGAGAAATACAAAAATGCTGAAATGGTCTGGGTGCAAGAAGAACCGCAAAATATGGGCGCATGGCAGTACATCCTCTCGCAATGCCACGACTGTACGGAACTGATTCGCCGTAAGTTTACTTTCGATAGGGTGATTTCGCGCAAAGCGAGTGCTTCGCCGGCTACGGGATTTAAAAAACGACATGATAAGGAGCAAGCGAAGATTTTGGGGGAGGCTTTTGGGTGAGGAAAGAATTGATTTTTCAACTAACTCCTATTTTTCCTAATTGAAATATTTTTTTCCTTTTTCAAAATGGAGTCAATTGGTTCTTCTATAATATCAATCACATCTTGTGTAGGGATACCTACACTTGCCTCGTTTCTGATTGTGTCAAATATAAAATTATAGTATTCTACATTTTTGTAATGATTTAATTGATTTATTTTTCTAAACTCATGTATTCTTATACCTATCATTTTATCTGTATGGATACCTTGAAGTTTAGCTTTCCAAGAAATCATATTCTGATTTAATGTGTAATCACTCCCTGGTTGGAAAATCAAGTTTTCATGATTTTCCAATTTTGCCTCTAAATAATCATCTAGTTTCCAATTTTCATTAAAGACAAATATGTAGCTCGTGAATTGATAGTTATTAAAGGTATATGTTGAAAAATTTCTTATGTGATGCTTTAATAAAAAATCCAATTGAGAATCAGGGTCGTATTTTTTGATAGCTAACTCAGTTTCTTCTGTTGCAATGGCATATTTTATAATGGCTTCATTCTCCTCCTCAATAGTAAATATTGGTTCTAGCACATCTCTATATACACCTCCAAGTGTTGCGATTATTACAAGAACTCCCCACCATTGTATTTTGTGATTGTGACAAAAAATAAATTTGCAGTTATTTTTACATCGCTTTAATTTAGTTGTCAGTCCGAAACATCTCATTTAAGTTTTTTTCGTTATTTGTTTTTTGTTTCAATATCTATCTTACCATGTTTTTGTGCAGAGTAAAGATTTTATCATTCTTCTTCATCGGTTTCCTCACTTGTAATATCAAATGTCATGTCTTCTTTTATTACAGAGGTCACATTGAGTGTTGGTAGTATCATATTATCTAACCATTTTGGTTTCTTTGTATGTAATACACCTCTGCTAGTGCCTACTGTTAGAATGAGAAAGTGAGTTAGTAACCCTTTGTCTAAATTTAAGATGCCATTTTTTATATTTTCATTCCAATAGTCTTCGTCCAAACCAAAATGACAACCACATTCCAAGACTAATACAATTCCAGTACTTTGAGAAAAGGAAAATTTAGTGAGCATTCCTACAATTTGTTGCTCACTACTTATCTGAACGGTTGTATTTAGTTCTATATCAAACTCATAGTTATCTGTTTCATGATTTTCTCGAAATACCGCAAACTGTTCTGTTGTAACATCCAGTAAACTGAATGGAACACTATCCTTCTTCTTTTTCATGATGCTATACTTAATTTGTCAATAGATTGCTTTCTTTCCCTTTTCCCTATTAATTTTAGTGTATTTACATTTCCCATAAAAGCTGATGTCGATAAATTATAATGGACTTCAACTGGTATCATCTTAGTCCTTATCTGTGTTTGATTTTCCTCAATCTTCTTAATTGCCATTATGGATATGCCAAGTACTTTTTCTATTTGCCTTACTTTATTTAGTGTCAGATTTTGTCTGCCTTTCATAATTCTTGTGAGTGCTTGAGGACTTACACCTAATTGTGCTGCGAGATCTTTTTGCGTCATTCTCTTTTGTTTGAGCGTAGCCGAAATTCTCATAGCTATTATCATGTAGTCTTCCAAGGCTTCTGCGTGTTCTTCATTCCATTTTGCTATTTGTATCCATTTGGCATTGGGATTGACGGGCTTGGCTTTTTTATTGAGTAATGCGATTTTTTCTTCTCTTGTTAATTTCATAGAAAAGTTTTTAGATTTAGTTGATATTCTAAATGTGTGTCAAATCATTCCTATTGAATCCAAGTAATTAGTAGCTAATTCGAGTTTCTGTAGTTCAATGACTAAGTCAGGGTCGTCTCTCATATCTTGTACCAATTTCAATCCAAATCCTGTGATAACGTATAAATTGTCGTCGCATTTTACAGCATACACACGTAGCCATGGTGCTTCGTTCGGGTATCCTTTAGCCTTTACATCGGTGTGGTATCGTGGGTGGTTATATGCCTCAACAGCATGAAGTGGCTCGAATATATCATCCAATGAGTCACCATTTTCTGTCAGACTTTCAGTAGCCAATGCTTTTAAT
The DNA here is from genome assembly GCA_020628725.1 of Saprospiraceae bacterium. GTDB lineage: Bacteria > Bacteroidota > Bacteroidia > Chitinophagales > Saprospiraceae > JAHDEO01. The sequence goes on along the minus strand of JAHDEO010000037.1, from coordinate 681 downwards.
TCTTGTATTAATGCCGTAGCTTCTCGTTGTGTGCGGATAGCGGCATCTTGTGGAGTATAAGAGGGATTAACATAATAAGTGAGTTTTTCTGCATGTTCGTTAAAGTATTCATCTAAGAACTCTGCGTCATTGCACCAAACTGCCATTTGGTCAAGTGAATTGTATTCCTCCTTTTCCCAAAGGATAGCATACAGTGAGTTTTCTATGATAGTTTCCAGTTCCAATTTGACGTAAAAATAAACATATTTGCGTATTTGTGCAATATTTTAACGTGTTTTTATTGATTTTAGTTGCATAAACAGTGAAAAATCTTCATTGCGACCAAAGCGAAATCGGTATCGACGATTCGGGATTCATAAAAACATCAAAACTACTTCTTTTTATTCTCTCTGTCCTATGGAAAGGACTAATCCCACAGGTACATTGCTTAGAGAATTTGACCATAAAGGAAATTGTGCCTTGATGTGAAGCGTATCGTTCACCTGATAGGCGAAATATGGAGTAATCCCTACAATTCGCCGAAAGTCAGGTTGGGTGGGCGTATATCCTGTTCCAAAGGGGAAAGTGGCACCTACAATGAATTTATCATTGAAGTTGAATGCTGCGCCTCCTTTCAAACCGAAAGCGAGACCATAGGAAGTGTCATTATCATCCTGTGAGAACTGTGCTATTATATCCCTA
>JAHDEO010000537.1 GCA_020628725.1 Saprospiraceae bacterium | reverse complement strand
GTGTCCTATCTGCACTACATATATTTTTTATTTAAAGTTAACATTGTCAAGTTAAAAGTGGTACCAAGACTTCCTTGATGGTTACAAGGGGCTATTACTTAGGAATGCCAACATCGTATATCTTCGAGCTGTCAGGGCTTTTTTTAAATGAAAATAATTTCTAATTCTCATTACTAATCAAGCGAAAGACTCGTAATAGCTCTGAATTTTCTCCATGCCATAGCAACCGATAACAAACTAATCACAACAAGCGGCAGCAAAGCACCCAACCAATTCACTCCTCTCGCATCTTCAAAATAGTCTTGCGAAAAATTCGCCCAAATTTCATCCGAAACGGGTTTGTTATCAAAAATTTTAGGATAAAAATACAAGCGTTTTTCTTCGTGATTCGTTTCTAATTGTCCAATAAAATTGAGGTAATTCGTCATGTCTGACTTACACAAAGCATTGATTGTGAATTGTGTATGCAGACTTGGAAATAGATAGCCAAGCGTCCGGCTGAATCGGTCTCTCAATGCCAATCGCTCTTTTATCGCCTTAGCTGACGCAGCGGCTTCCTCATCGCCTGTATGCTGCATGGCGTAGTACCAAAACCAACTGAAATTTTTGCCTTCGGGGTGTTCGTATTTGCTGAATTGCGGGTATTTCTCTTGGAATTTTTCGATGGTCGGGGCTTTGGGTGTGTCCCATTTGTTGTGGTATCCGTCGCGGCTTTGGAGCATGGTTTCGTAGGCTTCGGGAACGGGATATAGATTGACGGACAAGGCATTAATCGCAGTCGGCACGACAAAGGTGAGTACGACCCAAGCCAATAATAAAACCTGTGCATTTTGAGTAGAAGACCTATCAAAACTAATCACCAACCAAGCCAAAGCAAACCAAAAACAAACATACAAAACCGCTGTCAGCACGAAAGCAAAAAAGGCAGCATCGGCAGGAATGGATAGATATATTTTTCCGATAATTAATAAAATAATTAGAACGGATAAGATACTCACCAAGCGAATCAAGAGTTTTTGACGGATGATTTTTAGCGGATTTTGAGATTGAATCATCATCAAACCCCAAGTATTTCCTTCTTTTTCTTCTGACAACAAATTATAACATAATGCAATGATTATTAAAGGAAAGAAATACACCAATACGAAACCAAAATCCATTTTACCCAACAACTGATACATCGGATTGGCGTATCGACTGGCGTATTTTTGTCCTTCGAGGTTGAGAATTTTCGCGTTTTGTATAGTCGGGTGAATGTCACGGTGTCCGATAGAAAGTCCGGTCAGATGTGGCGTTTCATTTGCCAAGCCAAACTTGAGGTAATACAACAACAAACCAATATCATCGGCATTATACTTCACGTAGCGTTCAATGCTTTCTTCCTGTTTATCGGCGTTCATTTCGATGATTTCGGCTTGTTGGTCAATGAAGCGTTTGCCTACATGCAAACTGACCAAACCGACCACAAAAATCAGCAAGAGTGCCAGCATTAAACTTCGGGTGCGTAGGAAATTTTTTATGAGTAAAACTGTCATCGTCAGTGTGTGAAATGGTGATAAAAACTTACATAGCAAAGTTAATGCAACTTTGTTGCATTGGCAAGCGAAATTGTATATTTGTAACTTTCAAGTTCCACTTCAACATCAGCCGGAGCAAATATTTTGAAAAACAACAAATGAAGTTTACATTTGCAGGGCGATAGATTATTGATTAAAACCTTGACTGTAAATGCCAAGAACTATTTTCGAGAACTTAGTTATTCAACATTTTGAGAAGGTGGACTCAATTGAGTTCTGTCAATATACGCCTATCCGTTTTTTTGAAATACTGCTCATTGAAAAAGGCGAAGGTTCACTCATTATCAATGAACACAAAGTACCTTACAGTGATAATCAAATATTTATTTTTATACCCAATGACAGGTATAATTTTAAAATAGAAACCCCGACGACGGTTTCTGCGATTAAGTTTTTAAATAGCTTTTTTGCCAATTTTTCGACAGATAACAATCAATCACATCTTAAAGAATGGTTTAAAAAAATAGAGACCGTCCTACACAGCACCAACCGAACTGCCTACATTCAACTTCGGTCAGAATCAGAGGAAAGCAGTATTCTTTCTTTATTCAAAGTCCTTTGTAATGAATACAACGACAAGGCAATAAAAAGTGAATTGATTTTAAAAAATACCTTGTATTCTATCCTTCAAATTATTTCGAGAAATGTAAATCATGCTTGCCTGAAAACGACGGATTCAAAGATTCAGAAAATCATTAATTACATCCACATCCATATCTATGATAATGATTTGCTTTCCAAGAAAGCCATAGCTTCAGAATTCAATATTTCCGAAACATATATAGGTCAATACTTTAAAACCCAAATGGGCATTAGCCTAAAAAAATACATTCTCAACTACAAAATAAAACTGGCTGAAACCCGTCTGATGTACACCGATTCTACCCTTTCTGAAATTGCTTTTGAATTAGGCTTTACGGATAGTAGTCATTTAGATAAAACCTTTATTTCCTACAAAGGAATGACCGCAGGCGCATACCGACTCAATCCTGAACAGGTATAATCACTTTCCTCTTTTTTTACTAAATCCTATTCATTTCTTACAAAAACTAAGCATACCGCTTGGGCTACCTTTGCATTATAATAATTCAACAAAAATAAATCTATAATGGAAAATCCACAAGAAGCTAATGAGAACCATATAGCTGTGGGGTGGATAAACAAATTTAAAAATGGATTACAAAAATTTTCAAACGTTCACAGCAGAACAAAAAGGAGCTATTCTAACGGTCACGATTAATTTCGGACCTGTAAATGTACAAGGACAAGAAATGTTGGCAGACCTAAGCAGTCTTTGCTTGAGATTAGAGCGCGACAGAAGTGTAAAAGTAGTTGTTTTTCAATCCTCTAATCCGGGATATTGGGTATGTCACTACGACACCAATCTACTACGCGACATGTCCACAGAAGCAGTACCAAGAAACGAAATAAAGTTATTGGACTTACAAGCAGTTCTGGAAAGATTGAGCAACGTACCGCAGGCAACCATAGCAAAAATCGAAGGTTTTGCTCGTGGCGGCGGACATGAGATGGCATTGGCATTGGATATGCGTTTTGCAGCTCGCGGCAAAGCCCGATTCATGCAAATGGAAGTAGGCATGGGCATCTTGCCATGTGGCGGCGGTGCTTCTCGTATGGCAAGACAGGCAGGTCTTGGTAAGGCATTGGAAATTATCTTGGGTGCAAGAGATTGGGATGCTGATGAAGCGGAAAAATTTGGCACGGTCAACAAAGCACTCGATGCAGACAAGATAGGACCTTATGTGGATGCTCTGGCAGAGCGTATTTCAAAATTTCCGGCAGAGTCAATCGAAGCCTGCAAACGTGCGGTTTATGCCTCGATTGACTTACCAATCGCAGGAGCTTTAAAGGAAGAAGCGTATCAATTGTATCAGGCAACAAGCAAAACTCCCGCTATCAAACGCTTCACAATTTCTGATGAAAACGGCGCACAATTCGACCATGAAAATCAGAAAAATTGGGAAAATATGTTGATTGATTTACAAGAAATCAACTAATAAACGAAGCATAAACAATTGTTTTTTATGGGTATGTATTCGTTTTGTGCGAATGCATACCTTTTTTAATATCAAATCAAAAATTATGTACACAAAGGAAATATATCCAATAAAAATCGTGCTGAGGTGGACAAGAAGGTATATCTACTTTTTCATCCTATTATCTGTTATACCCGTTATTTTATACGAAATTGTTGGTTGGAAATGGCTTCATTTGCCCTGGCTTCCGATAGGATTGGTCGGTACAGCTCTTGCGTTTATCAATGGTTTTAAAAATAATGCTTCTTACGGAAGGCTTTGGGAAGCCCGAAAAATATATGGAGGAATTGTGAACGCTTCAAGGTTATTGGCTACTATGGTCAATGATTTTATTACAAATGAACATGCCAAAAGAGAGAGAACAGATGAAGAATTTTTTCGGATAAAAAAAGTCATTATCATGCGTCATGTGGCTTGGATGACCTCGCTTAGACATGCACTCAGGTCTAAAAAACAATGGGAGACGACCTCCAGTAATAAGTCCGATAAAGAACACATGCAAGAAATCAAAGTCCAAGAATACGAACATACGCTAAACGACGAACTCGAAGGCTACTTAACAGAGCAAGAAAAGGAGCATGTACTGAGCATGACCAACAAACAAGCTGCCTGCCTGAATCTCCAATCCAAGCATTTTAAAGAACTAAAATTGGAGGGTTTGATTGACGACTTTCGGCACATGGAATTTAAAGAAATGATTGGCGAGCTGTTCACTTTGCAAGGTAAAGCCGAGAGAATTAAGAACTTTCCTTATCCCAGACAATTTGCCACGCTTAACTTGTTTTTTGTGTGGATTTTCGTGATTCTATTGCCATTTGGATTGATGCATGAATTTGACCAAATAGGACAGTCTTTAGTGCAGCCTGACACCGATAACAACATGCTCGTATATTTGAAAAAGTAAAAAAGTTCGTTGAAATATGTAACTTAGT
>JAHDEO010000536.1 GCA_020628725.1 Saprospiraceae bacterium | reverse complement strand
CTCGCGTTACGTTGCGGAAAACGGGTGGGAGTTGCGATTTTTTGTATATTTGTGATGTTGATAGTCAAAGGGTTTAGCTTCGGTTTTTTTACTTCCGAAATATCCAAGAAATAAATAACAGTTTAAAAATATATGTCCAAAAGAGATTTAGGAAATTTAGGTGAATCTGAGTTTGAAAAGTGGTGTTCCCATAAAGGTATAACGGTAAATAGGTCTATAAACGACAAAAAAGGATGGGATTTTTTCATTCAATCAACTCCAGATGACATAGAAAAACCCAATATTGAAAGTTTAATTCAAGTAAAATCAACAGAAGCCGAAAAAATCAAGATTCCTATCAAGCTTACCAATTGGAAAAACTTATCTACTACTTCACTACCAGCTTTTTTCTTAATCCTTAAATATGGAGCAAGTGAAAACCCAGAAAAAGCTTATTTAGTCCATGTTGATAGAAGTTCGATAATTCGAACACTAACAGCTTTAAGACGAATGAACGTTAAGAATCAAGCACATAAAATCTCTAAAAAAACATATCAAATCCAAATGAACAAAGCAATAGAGTTGAGTAAACCATTCTCGGATAGCTTTAAAAATGAAATTGAAAAAATTATTGGAGATCCATTAAAATATAGGGAAGAAAAGCAACATATAATCACGCGCTCTGGAGCAAGTAAACTCAGAAAAGTGATGATTAGTACACAAAACAATCGACCAGAAGATATTATTGATTGGTTACTGGGGCTCAAAAAAATAGAAATAAAATCAATTGAAGAATATTCTACGCGATTCGGAATAGAAAAAAAAGAAGAATACAGAGAAATAGACGAGGAAGTGAGTGTTCCATTTATCCCCCATTCTCATATAGACATATTAATACAGGGAGAGCAAATAACGGAAAAAGCTACTCTACCTGTTATTTTTAGAAGTGTAAGTTTAGAAGAACATTGGAAGTTTATTATAGAAGGTTCAGGACTCGAAATTCTATTTCAAACTGAGAATAAAATAGCTGTATCTGGTCACATAAAATTTGACGCATTTAACGAGAACACAATATGTAATTTAAAACAGGTAATCCCTAAAATTAAGTTTGAGGCACTGTTGCACAAATTAGCAACTGAGCAAGACATGATACAATTTTATCTTTGTAAGGATAATAAAAACATTCCACTTTTTATACTTCATCCAGATTCTTTTCTTCCTTCAACAGAGAGAGATGAATACATAAAGACTCTAATTCAGTTTAACAAAATTATTGAAAGTGTAAATCTGAATAATAATGTCGAAGTCGATCCCAAATATATTTTTCGATATAAAGAGTCTATTAATTCAACCTACAATATGATGGTTAGAAATTATGAATATGAAGCAAAGTTTGATGAAACAGTGGAGCTACCTAATGAATTTGATGTTCCTTTAATACGATCATTCTTTACAGGAGTTAATTTTATCTATATAGTCGGAATTGTTCAATTTACTGAAAATGACAAAAAAGAGAAATGCGAATGCTGTGGACGAAACAAAGTGTTTTCCAGTAAATTTAAAATATTAAAAAAAGGAATTATGCATTCATTGTCAGATGATGAAGTTGATGGTATGTTCAAGACGTCAATATTTGAAGTTTTGAAGGATTGCTCTAATAAATTAGTTTATGATAACAGTATAGACTTGAGAGGAGAAAATGATTCATTGGTATCTCAAGATAAATTCGGACTCTCATTTTAGAATACCTTGCCCCAACACCCGTTAGTAACTTCCAAAAAAACCACCAAATTTCCACATATTTTTGATACGTAAAACGATTTTGCAAATCGTTCTCCCTGTGTACGCGAGACGATTTGCAAAATCGTTTTACGTTCCCCAACACCTGTTAGTAACTTCCAACAAAAACCTCCCAATTTCTATTTATATTTACGGATGTAAAGCGATGGTTCAGGTCGCTATTTTTTCACTAAATTATACAACGATTTATAAAATCGTTCTACGATATGCCGGATTTTTGCCATTTACACTGCCACACCCAATATTCTTTGCTCGATGGTGCCTCTGAGATAGGCGCGATGATGGATAAAGCCGTCCGCGATGGACAGAAGGGCGTGGCACTGACCGATCATGGGAATATGTTTGGGGCGTTTAAGTTCGTTTCGGAGGCGAATAAACGCGATATAAAACCCATTATTGGTTGTGAATTTTACATGGTAAAAGACCGTCATGTAAAATCATTTGCGAAAGCAAAAGGAGAAAAAGACAAGCGGTATCATCAACTGTTATTGGCTAAGAACCAGACGGGTTATCAGAATTTATGTAAGCTGTGTTCCTTGGGATTTATGGAGGGGTTATATTCCAAATTTCCGCGTATCGACAAGGAATTGCTCCTACAATATCACGAAGGATTGATAGCCACGAGTTGTTGTATCGGGGCGGAGATTCCGCAGGCAATTTTGCATCATGGCGAAGAACGCGCAGAGGAACTATTGAAGTGGTGGTACGACCTGTTTGGCGATGATTTTTACATAGAATTGCAGCGACATAGCGGACTCGAAGATATTGACGGACTCGGTATTTCGCAGGAAGATGTTAATCAGGTTTTATTAAAATTTGCGAATAAATATAAGATAAAAGTCATTGCGACCAACGATTCGCACTACGTAGAAGAAGAGGATTGGATGCCGCATGATATTTTGTTGTGTGTCAATACGGGGCAGAAAATGGAAGAGGCAAACCGCTTCAAATTTCCGAGTTCGGATTTTTATTTTAAGACGCAGACGGAGATGGCGCAGCTATTCAGCGACGTGCCGGAATCTATTGACAATACGATGGATATTTACTCCAAAATTGACCGCCTCGAACTCGCGCGGGATGTCTTGCTGCCTGCCTATCCGCTGCCACAGGGCTTCGATACACAGGATGCCTTCCTGCGTCACCTGACCTACGAAGGCGCGAAAAAACGCTATGGCGAAATCTCGGAAGTGGTGCGCGAGCGATTGGATTTTGAGTTGAGCGTCATCAAGGCATCGGGCTATCCGGGTTACTTTTTGATTGTGCAGGATTTTACGACTGCCGCACGCGAAATGGGCGTTTCGGTGGGTCCCGGACGGGGTTCTGCGGCGGGGTCTGCGGTGGCATATTGTGTGGGTATTACGAATGTTGACCCGATTAAATATGACTTGCTCTTTGAGCGTTTTTTGAATCCTGAACGGGTATCTATGCCCGATATTGATATTGATTTTGATGATGAAGGACGCTCAAAAATCATTGATTATGTGATTGATAAATATGGTAAAAATCAAGTTGCACAAATTATCACTTATGGTTCGATGGCGGCGCGTTCTTCGATAAAAGACGTGGGGCGTGTGATGGATGTGCCACTGGACGAGGTCGTGAGAGTGACCAAATCATTTCCCGATAATCTTTCCGCTTCGCTGAATAAGGTCTTGAAAACGGGCGGTATTGACCCGAAATTAAAAGACAAAATGAACGCCGAAGATGTCGAAAAAGCCAATGCTTTCCGCGACCTCGCCGAGCAAGATACCGATACGGGCAAGATGATTCGCCTGGCAAAAAAACTCGAAGGTTCGGTCAGAAATACGGGCATTCACGCCTGCGGGGTCATCATTACGCCGGATGATATTACGAATTATGTACCGGTGTCGGTGGCGAAGGATTCGGATTTGTTGGTGTCGCAATTTGACAACAGCGTGGCAGAGGATGCGGGCTTGCTCAAAATGGATTTTTTGGGCTTAAAAACGCTGACGATTATCAAAGATGCCATTCGATTGGTCAAGGAAACGCATGGCATTGACATTGACCCTGACGAAATCCCGTTGGACGACGAAGCCACTTATCAGCTTTTCCAACGCGGCGAAACCGTCGGGATTTTCCAATACGAGTCGGGCGGTATGCAGAAGCACATGCGCGACCTCAAACCCAATAAATTTGAGGATTTGATTGCGATGAATGCCTTGTATCGTCCAGGTCCATTGGAGTATATTCCCGACTTTATTGCCCGTAAACATGGTCGCCAAAAAGTGACCTACGACCTCCCCGCAATGGAAGAATATCTGGCTGAAACTTACGGAATTACGGTCTATCAGGAGCAAGTGATGTTGCTGTCGCAAAAGCTCGCCGGATTCTCGAAAGGTGAGGCGGATGTGCTGCGAAAAGGGATGGGTAAAAAGAAGAAAAAGGTCGTGGATGCGATGTACCCGAAATTCGTAGAAGGCTGTGCAGCGAATGGTCATCCGAAGGAAAAAGTCGATAAAATTTGGAAGGATTGGGAGGCATTTGCGTCTTATGCCTTCAACAAATCGCACTCGACTTGTTACGCGCTCGTCGCCTTCCAAACGGCGTATTTGAAGGCGAATTATCCGGCGGAATTTATGGCTTCGGTACTGACGCACAATAAGAGTGATATTTCAAAAGTGACCTTCTTTTTACGCGAATGTAAGCGCATGGGCTTGGACGTTCTCGGACCGGATGTGAACGAAAGCGGGATGAATTTTAATGTCAATAAAAAAGGACAAATTCGCTTCGGGATGTCGGCATTGAAGGGCGTGGGCGAAGGTCCTGTAGAGG
>JAHDEO010000535.1 GCA_020628725.1 Saprospiraceae bacterium | reverse complement strand
GGTATAGATTTCGGAAAATATCGCGACCTCGTAATGACTGCTTTAGCTGGTCAATTATGTTATTATTTTAATTTTTAAAAATATTAAAATCAGTGAAATGTAGTTTTTATTCCATTTTACTTGACAGCTAAAGCAGTCATTACAATTTTCCGAAATTTACCCCATTCACAGTATAACTCACTTTTAGTGAGTTGTAAAACATGAAAAGTGTAACTTGTTTTCATCCAAGCACTTACCAAGAAAAAAATAATGCAATCAAAAATCAAACTACTCGTACTTTTTACCTTTTTAAGTGCCAACATATTCGGACAAGAAGAAAAAAATAGCCGTTTCTTTATCGAATTAGGCATTGCCAATAAAACCATCAAAGACCGTTCATTCTCCAAACTGAGATTTCACGGATTCATACCAAGTTTGGAAATTGGATACGAAAAGACCGATAAAAACTACTGGAACATCGACCTCTTGGCGAAATACGGTATCGTCAATTACAGAAACCGATATTTCCCGACAACGTATATCGAAGGCAATTTGAGTGTCAGATATGCCATGCCTGTGTCGGACAAAAGTCGGGCAGGCGGACGATTCAGAACGACCTTAAACGTACTCGATTACAACAGTTTCAGCAACGGCGCATGGACGACTAAACATCACCTTGATGTGTTTTTGAGACATTCATTTAACATCTCAAAACATGCGCTTATCGGAGAATTCACTTACCCCTTAATCGGCTTGGCATCCCGACCACGTTATGTAGGACTTGATGAATTTGTCGCGTCGAATAGCGACAATGTTCCCAAAATACTTTATTCTAAAAACAAAATATTTACCCTACACAATTACGCCGAACCTACTTTGCGACTAAAATACATCTTCAAATCAGGTGAATCCAAATATTATTCGAGATTGACCTACAGTTATCTCTACTTGAACTCCGTTAATGCTTATTTCAAACACTCCATTCGCCTTTCATTTGGCGTACATCTCTAAACCTGTATTATGAAAAATACTTTACTCTTATTGGTCTGCCTACTTGTCTTTTCTTCTTGCATTAAAGATGAAATTGAGAATAATCATGAAGCTATTTTCAACTTCATTTGGACAGAAATGGATGAAAGATATGGCGGCTTCATTCCCCGAAATATCAACTGGGATTCGCTATACACCGTGTATCACCCACAAGCACAAAATGTTGAGGATGAATCTCAATTGTGGGATGTTTGCACCCGTATGTTGGATGTTCTCGACGACCAACACGTTTCTATGTCTGATAATATCATAGGTGGAAAAGGGTTCGCTTCCGGTAAAATCAACGATGAGCTAGTCGCTGAAAAAGAATTTAGATTGAAAAATATCATAAACAATTACCTCCAAGATGATTATGTAGGTATTATGCTGGATGAAGAAGATGAAGAAATTCAATACGTCTACGGTACGATTGAGGGGGAAAATATTGGTTACATTTATATGCCTAATTTCGGTGAATCAAATGATTGGTACAAAGAAATAGATACAACCATCGAACAATTGAAGGACACCGACGGACTCATTGTAGATGTACGAAATAATGGTGGTGGTTTGCCGGTCGTCAACAGATATGTAGCCGGAAGATTCATGGAAACAGAAAAATACATTTTCTCTGTGCAAACAAGAAATGGTCCCGAACACGATGATTTTGAAGAACCGATAAAATACTACTCCACCCCCGAAGGCGAAACGTATACCAAACCCATCATTGCACTAATCAACCATTCGACAGTGAGTGCAGGAGAAGAATTTATGATTTTCATGCAATCGCAAGACCATGTAACTGTACTTGGAAGCCCCACTTCTAATGCCTTCTCTGCCACCAGCTTCGAGAAGTTTCTTCCGAATGGTTGGTATTTCAAATTCCCGACCCAACTATACTTGTATCCCGATGGTACGAGTCCTGAAGGAGTGGGGATTATTCCCGATATTTATCAAGTGAATGATACGTTTGAGGTCAATCTGGGCATTGATAGATTATTGGAAAGTGCCGTAGAATTATTGAATTGATTACTCGTAACTCGCAACTTGAATTATGACATGGGCAACCGATTCTTATTGGTTTGAAATTGCGGTCGTGAGCATTATCTATGCCGTTGGCAATATCACATTCGGGCATTTTGAAGAACATACGCCGAAAATAAGACGCCTCGCTAAATATGTCCTGACTATGGCGATTATTGTCGGGTTGTCCGCATATTTTGGCAGGATGGTGGCAATGACTATCTTGGGGCTTTTATTCATTCCGGCAATTTACATTCATGCAGTTATTTTACCCAAAAAAGGCGTAAACGGCTGGACGGGCGAACCCAAAGAAAAATATTACGAAATACGAGGTTGGGACAAAAGCAAATTAAAATGACACTCAAAGAATTTAAAACATCCGATAAAGAATTGATTATCAAAATACTGGTTGAAAATCAATGGATGTTTCATGGTAAAACAAATATGTCGCGTCCTGAATGTGAATCTTTGTTTGAGAAAGGGTATTTCTCGAAAAATGGTGTCAAAACATTTACCATTCACAATGAAAATAAGGCAATTGGCTTTGTGCGAATTTTTGATTTGGGGGTGGGATATTGAGAAAGGATTGGAGAAGTGGAAAAACCTCGCCTTTAGATTGGAACACTTAAAATGAGATAAGTACAATAGCAACCTGAACGCCTATTTCATTGTTAATTAGTAATTTTGAGGCACAAAATCAGCGCGAACCAACGTTCAAACAATATAAAAAGAAAACAATATGAAAAGTCATCACCTACTCATACTTTTATTCGCACTTATTTGCGCTTGCTGCAACGACGACAATATGCCAATGGACGACGATACAGGTGGCGGAGGCGATCCGGGCATCGACCTTACAGATATTGACCATAACCCTACATCATACGATTTTCCAACGCCCGCATTTTTCCCTGAACCGAATCTACCTGCTGACAACCCATTGACAGATGAAGGCATCAAACTTGGCAGGCGTTTATTTTATGACCCGATACTCTCAAAAGACAACTCAATGTCTTGTGCGAGTTGTCACATTCCTTCAGCGAGTTTTGCGGATAATCTGCCAACGCCATTTGGTGTTGACAATGAAGCCGGAGCCCGCAATACGATGGCATTGATTAACCTCGCTTTCGTTCCCAACTTGACACTTAATTGGGATGGCAAATTTCATAGCCTCGCCGAACAAGCTATCGAACCTGTTGAAAATTCCATCGAATTGGATGAAAGCTGGGATAATGTAGAAGAAAAACTCCGCAATGATTCCATTTATCGCCAATACTTCCGCGAGGCATTCGACATCGAAAATTCTAACGAAATTACACGCGATCTTGCCACGAAAGCTATTGAGCAATTTGAATTGACATTGATTAGTTCCGATTCATATTATGACAGGGCTGCGGTGCGTATCGAACCGGGCGTTTTTCTGGACGACGATGCAGCGCGTGGTATGGCACTTTTTCAAGACGAAGGTGCAACAGGCGAAAAGGATGCCCAGTGCTGGCACTGCCACAGTTTTGGTGCCAATAAAACGCTTTTCACCAATGGCGGTTTCTTCAATAATGGCTTGGATGAAGTCGATTCACTCACTGATTTTGAGGACGCCGGTCTTGGTGCTGTCACAGGTGACTTGGGCGACAACGGACGCTTCAAAGCCCCGACACTACGCAACATCGCGCTAACTGCGCCTTATATGCATGATGGACGTTTTGCGACATTAGAAGAGGTGATGGACCACTATGCCGATGGCGGTCATCCGGCACCAAATGTAGATGCTTTCGTTCCTATCATTGACTTGGATGAACAAGATAAGGCGGATATTATCGCCTTTTTACATACATTAACTGATACAACTTTCACACAAAACCCCGCTTACCAAAACCCTTTTTAATAGTTACGGGTTACGAGTTGCGAGTTACGGGTTAGTTTTTTTGCTGCGCAAAAAATAAATTCACAACCCGTAACTCGTAACCCGCAACCCGCAACTCGTAACCATGATATTAGAGTTAAAAGATTACAGAATATTTCTCGGTGCGGATATTTGGAAAGACTTTGCTTATTTATTGAAACAAAGAGCATATTCGCAGATATTGATTTTGGTGGATGAAAATACAGGACGCGACTGCTTACCGATTTTTCAGGTCTGGGTAGATGTTCCTTTTCAAGTTATCGAAATTCCGGCGGGAGAACGCTATAAGACGCTTCAAACTTGTCAAGCGATTTGGAAAACGATGTTTGAATATGCTGCCGACCGTAAGGCACTCGTCATCAATCTTGGTGGCGGCGTGATTGGCGATATGGGCGGCTTTTGTGCGGGTACGTATAAGCGCGGAGTTGATTTTATTCAGTTTCCAACGACCTTACTTTCTCAGGTAGACGCCTCAGTGGGCGGGAAATTAGGCATTGATTTTCAGGGAATTAAAAATTCGATTGGATTATTTATGAATCCGCAGGCGGTGTTTGTTTATCCGCCGTTTTTAGAAACTTTATCGAAGCGCGAATTGCGAAGTGGTTTTGCGGAAATTGTAAAACACGCGCTGATTTTTGATGCACAATATTGGTC
>JAHDEO010000036.1 GCA_020628725.1 Saprospiraceae bacterium | reverse complement strand
ACGAAAACAAAAAAAGACGTGCCACATAAAAATGGCACGCCTTTTATCATCCAAAGGAAAATTATTGTCAATTTTCCGTACTTAACTCAATTCATTAAGCAGTAGCTTCTTCTTCTCTACGCTGACGAATGCCCACGATAGCCGTGATAGACATCAACAAACCGAGTATGATTAAGCCCCACTCACCTACAGTTGGGATATTTTCTACAGTAGCACAACCGCTGGATTGGTTGACACTGGTAGTACAAGTAGCATCTGTATCGTCTGTGAAAACTACACTAAGACCTGCTGTACCCATAGCAGTATAAGTAAGTGCTGTACCATAAGCCACACCTGCATTGCCTTGATCATCTGAGAACGTAGCACCTGCATTTGTTCCTGAAACAGTAATTGTGTATGTAGTAATGTCATCAGAGTCATCTTCCGGTGTACCATTATCATCACACATAGAAGTAACAGCCGCAGAGATAGCACATGGAGGAGCAGTCATACAAGAACCATCGTCACAGTTGGCAGCCGGATCGTAGTTGTCTGCTGTGGCATCAGTACAACCCGGAACTGGTGTTGTTTCGTTGATACAAGCACAAGTCGCTGCATCCCAAGTACCGCCGAATGGTCCTGCATTACAATCTGTATTACAAGTCATATCATAAGGTTGACAACTGCCATCGTCCATATCTGCCATTGGATCGTAGTTAGGCGCACATGGATCTGTACAACCGGGCACTGAAGGATCAGTACACGCACCACAAGTATAAGACAGATCAGCTGTTTCGTCAATAGTACATGCAAAAGTACCTGCACCAAGCAAAGCACCCAAAAGCGGATCGGCAATTGGATTAAGTTGTACAGGCTCGGCAGCATTACCTCCGGTAGCATCACAAGCAGGAGCTTCTCCGGTGATAGTCGTACAAACTGTACCATCTGGAGCAACTATATCTACAGAAGCAGGTGTACCTGTCATTCCGGTTACCGTAGGACAAACCGGCGCGACTGCATTGCCTTGAGTCAATACAGGATAAAAAGCTCCACCGCCGGGAACACCGAATACATCGCCTACCACATCAGCAGCAGTCAAAGTAATCGGACCTGCACCCAAGTCTAGTGTACCAGAAGAACCGTCAGGACAAGTCAAAGTCACTAAACCGGAATATGGTTCAGGAGCACAACCTTGTGCATCATATACGTATGTCACACAGTATCCGGTAGCATCTGCCACGCCGTCACCGTCTCCATCATAAGCAAAAAGACCATCATTAACAAATGTACCACCTGTGGAGCCACCAAAGTCAACAGTCATTATAGTACCTGTTGGGTCAGCACCACCTACATCACTCAATCCGTCTTGGTCTACATCTATATAACCAATACAAATGTCAAATACATTACAACCCGCAGCTACAGTAATAGAATTGTAAGGCTCACATACTCCCGGAGGACATACACACGTCAATGTACCTGTCAAAGGAGCTGAACACATACCTACATCCAAAGCACTGAAATCATAATCTAATGTAGCACCATCGGTACAATCAGCAGTTGGAGTCAATTGAGCAGTCTGGCAAGCATCAGCAAAAGTCAATGCTCCATCGCCATCTACATCAAAGAAACCGCCCATACCGTCAGAGATAAAAGCACCGGCTAAGGGGTCACACCCGATTGATGTATCTTCAATTACTTCAAGAATTGGATTGATAACTACATCGTATTGTAATACAGGACAAGCCTCTGTGTTACCATCTGCAAGATAAGCTCCAAAAGTACCGTCTCCATCAGTATCATAATCATAAGAATATGGTACAACAAAGAACGTAACCGTAATCGGCGCACAAGTTCCATTCAAAAACTGTCCGGCTGCGAAAGATAAATCACCACATCCGCCACCGGGACCTGTACCGCCGTCAGAAGCTGTACCGATATAAGCTATATCAGCATTGCCCGTAGCACCGCCGTCAATATCAGCAGGGATAACTGTAGTACCCGCAGGTGCTACACTTGGTACACCACCCGGTACATAAATGTATAAGTCCAAATCCAATGAAGGACCAACTCCTGTACCTGCGCCAAAATCAACCTGATTTAGTGAAATATTACAAGTGGCAGCATCTATCGTAAAGTCAATTGCATCGCCATTACATACTTCGGTAGGTCCTGTATAACTGTATGTGCTTGCACATGCAGCAGCAGGACATACACATGTCAAAGTACCCGTCAAAGGACCGGGTGAACACATACCTACATCCAATGCCGTATAATCGTAATCTAAAGTAGTGCCATCTACACAGTCTGCTGCCAACTCGTCAAAGCCACAGGCATCTGCAGTAGTAAGTGCACCATCACCGTCTTGGTCGAAGATACCACCTGCACCATCTGATACAAAAACACCTGCAAATGGATTACATCCATTTGTTTGGTCTTCAATAACTTCAAAAATTGGATTGACAACAACATCAACTTGCTGGATAGGACATGGCGAATCCGCAGGCTCTTGGTTATATTCTCCAAAAGTACCGTCTCCATCTGTATCATAATCTCTATCCCATGGAATGATAAAGAACGATACCGTCTCCGGTGCACAAGTAGCAGCCGTCAATGCCGGTCCTACTAAGTCTGCACAGATTGTTCCATTCCAAGTACCACCTACACCACCTATATTTACTAATTCAGGTGTAGTTATCGGGAAAGTGTTGATTACAGTTGCACCACCCATTGGGTCGTAACCTGCCGGTGCCTGAGCCGGAAAGCCCGTCGCAGGATCTGTATAAACATAAAAATCTAAATCCAACTCCAAACCAAACGGGTCCAAAGCTCCAACCGTACAGGTAGCAGGATCTACCACAAAAGTAGGTGCTGCGCCGGTACAAATAGGATCTGCTGAAAAATCATATACAAAATCACAAACTGCCGGTGTACAACATGCTTGAGCATCTGCCAATAACGTAGCTAAATCACCCAACATCATAACTGCTTCATCATTTCCACTACCATCACCTACGATGTCATCTGCTTCACAAGCTGTATAAGTCGTATAGAGTTCTAATTGAGCCGCTGGATCGCACTCCAAGGCAGCACAAATATCTCCTAAGGACAGGAGTATCTGACCGCCGAACGCTCCTCCTACAACACAAGCCGTTGGATCATTTACTACAGGTCCAGAAGCAATCGTCAACGTTTCACCTGCATTTGGACAATCAGCCAATACTGCTCTAAATTCAAATTCTAAACCCATAGAGCACGTACCTAAACTCCATGTACAACCGGCAACGATATCAGCACTGAAATCCATCAATACATCTGTTGCTGCACAATCCACAGCACCGGAAACAGCTAAAGAAGCTGTATTAATTGTGAGAGGATCTCTTGTTCCGGGAGCAACAATCGTTGCAGTTCCAGAGGAACCAAAGTTATCAATCACAGTATCGTCTAATCCGCAGAAATTACCATCCGGATCGTCTAATTCAGTATCTTGAGTAGTCAGCGTTTGATAAAGTACGAAATACTCCATATTTGGGCATAAATCAGCATAACTTATCAAATCTCCACCAAATACGTCAGCTCCCCATAATGCAGGAGTAGGATAACCGTAAAGACTAAGATCGGGGTCTTGTCCACCCGACGCACAGCCATTGATACCAAAATCAACAACAGCATCCAAACAGACACCACAGCAACCAAACTGCTGAATCCATTGAACACGAAGTGCATATCCGGCTTCCCAAGCCCAATTATATAAACCGACAGGAACATCAAATCCTGTTCCTGTATCAAAAATTGGATCAACCGAATCATCCCAAGTTCCACAAGGTCCTGCCAAACTTGTATTTGCATCAGCTACCGGTACTGTTCCGGCGTCCAGATATCCGCAAGTAGCATCAAACCCGACAGAGGTAGCAGTACCGGGATATTCGCCCAATGTACCCTGTGCATATACCAAAACACAGGAGCATAAGGCAATTAGAAATAGAAAAATTCTTTGTTTCATAGTATATTTGATTTTATAAAACTAAGTCACTTCAAAAGCGGCTATTTTATTGTTTATTCAATTTTTTAGCATTGGTAGGGACTACCCTTTGCGTTTTGTTAGTAGAATTGCCCGATTGAGTCGCAGCTTTCTTTGTTGTGGAGGGCTTTCCTCTCAAAGCATCTTCATTCGTAAATCTTTGAATTTGCCCAACTTGCTGTATTTGCTTAGATTGAGCAGGAGTACCGGAACCTTTTGCAGGTGTTGTAGAATTACCATTGCGCTGCAAATTCTCTCCGGAAAGTCTTTGTGGTTGTTGTAAGGACGGTGTGCTTTTTGATTGAACAGCAGTTTTGCTCATCTTCCTACGAATCTGAACAGGTTTGTTTGTAGCAGTCACTACTTTAGCAGGTTTCACGGTTTTCAAAACCGCACCTGTCTTAGCATCTTTTACTTGTGTATTAGGCGCAAGCTGCTGCTTTTTCATAACAGTCTCCGCAGATTTTTGTGCGTAGCCTATTGTGCCAAATACAAAAAATGCCATGGTCAGGACAAGTATTTTTTTCATAATTTCGTTTTGATTAAATAATTTTACAATTTGATTAAAAAGTTACTTTGTCATCAGGTTTCCTTTTGAATAACGGGGAATCAATATCTCCTGCATCTACCTCACTTCTGTTCAACTCGCTATCAATATACTTATCACTATATGGTATATATCTGCCGAGGAACTTCCAAGATTGTGTGTATATGCAGGTTCTATCGGTCAGCCAACAGGCTTCATTGACAACTTCGTAATATAGTTCCATGTCCTTCTTTTTAAAGCGCACATGTATATCATACATATCGTTGTGTCGCTCCGAAGGTTTGACATATATCTTATTTATCTCTACTCCATCATCAATTCTTACTCTTTCCTTTGTCAAACACAAAGACTTCGCCCTCAATAAAGCTCCTCTTGCCGTGATTCGCTTAATTAAATCTTGGTCATATTCCAAATTATCTCCAAAACTCAATCCGTCTGTATCATAGTTTTTTTGGAAAAAATTCCATTTTATCTGAAAGGCATTTGGATTGAATATTTTATAATATTCACCCATTTCATCCAGTGTAGGCGCATACATATCCAAAGCTTCCAAATCATAAGCTTGTAAGTATGTAAACATTTCCTCTCCTTGCTCAATGAGCCTTTGCTCAATTTCTTTCGGTATAGGAGAATTGTTTGTCCGTTTTTGTTGTTGATATGATGAATAAGCTGTATTGGGTTTGCTATTCTTTAATATTTCCTTGACTCTTTCTTGAGTTGGTGTTAGCTCCACACTAACAGGTTCAGCAGAATCCAACACCTCATCTCTTTCTTCTTCAATTTGATTACATGAAAAAGTAAGTATCAACAAAAGCAAAACACTTATTTTTTTCATATGTAAAACATTTAAAACAATCAATTTAAATAAATATTAATATTTAAAATGGGGAATAGTTGAAAATGGACTATTCGCGGAAAATCCACGAAAACATATATAATTAATCACTTCTAAAAAAAAGCATACTCAAAATTTGGCATAGGGATACTACCCTACATAAATAAACCTATATTTATAGTAGCTTTTTGGATGTGTGATACAATCACGTTAAGAAGTAAATAAAACTCGCGCTATCAATAGATTGGGAGTGTTCGAAAAGAAATTAAAGATAGCAGAATTTTATATAGCAAGGCCTGTTGGTGAGACAGGCTTCAATTGATTTATTATTTAATGTTTGTTAAATAATTATTAACAAATTTAGTTATACAAACAATTTTTTGGTTTCTACCGTGTCACAAATTTAACAAAAAATTAATTAAACAAAAAAAAATGACAAAAAAATTATGGTTTTTATGAAAAAAAAGCAGTTGATAAGTTTTGAGAAAGTAAATAAGAAAGTGATATATTTGGCGGCGAATCTATCAAATCATTCCATTATGTTAAAATTAAACCAAATATATCTCCCCATCAGTATTTTATACATTTTATCTACATTAAGTTGTCAAAACAACGTGAATACAAACACAACGGAGAGCACGCCTCAAAACTATGAAATGATTGTTGCAGCCCTTCAAAATGTTCAGGATAGCCTCCAATTGAATGAAGCCGATTTTGAGCGCGTCAATGACATTATTATAAAATACGAAAATGAATCAAGAGAAGTAAAAAAACAAAAATTCAACAACCCGAAAAGTAAACAACAAGTGATGCAAAACCTCCTCAAATCACGCCGGGCAGAGTTGAGCGATGTACTCAAGCCCAAACAAATGATGACCTTCAACAAATTATACAAAGAAAGCCTCGCCAATGAGCGAAGAAACGCACAACAAGAAAAACAACTCAGCAAGGAAGACCACAAGGCACTAAGCCAAGAAATACAAACTTATCGTAAAGAATCGGTCATGCCTGTAATTGCTGAACAACGCAGGGCACTCGAAGCAGCCATGAGCCTTACTGATAAAACACAAATCACCTCACTTCGTGAAAAAACGCAAGCCTTCAATAAAGCCCTCAGTGATAAAAAAGCCACCTGTGCAGCTATAAAACAAACCAATAAGCCGGCTAAAGTAGCTTGCCGACGTGAACTCCGCAATTTGCAAAAAAATCAAGAGCCGATAGCAAAAGAATTTGAACAACTCATCACACTATTGGAAGAAAAACCGGGCACTCAAACAATAATGAGTGCTATGGATACGAAACGCGATGTTTGGCGGGCAGATTTGAAAAAGATATTGGATACTTATACGGAACAGAAGTTAGAGGCAGACAAAATACCTTTACGCAAATATTTCCGCTTGGCACCAACTTCAGCTTTTTTATTGCTTGACCCCGCGAATATAAATCAACCTGTACCTGAGTTGGACAGCGAATAGCATAAATTAATTTCCTGACTATCATGCATTTACAAAAACACCTCAACAAAATCGAAGGTTAACGTGTTTGAGTAATATTATTTTTTTATTGATAAAATAATTCAGGTTACGAGTTAAGGGTTTTCGGGTTACGAGTTAATTTCTCGGAGCAGAAAAAATAACCCGTAACCCAAATTAGACTTAATCTTATTCTTATTCTTAAACTTCACACGCGCTATGGCAATCAAATTAGGAGAAAAAGCCCCCAATTTCACTGCACAAACTACCGAAGGTAATATCGATTTTCACGAATGGCTCGGCGATAGCTGGGGTGTTTTATTTTCGCACCCTGCGGATTTCACGCCTGTATGTACCACTGAATTGGGTACTGTTGCCAAACTCAAAGCCGAATTCGCAGCACGCGGCACAAAAGTACTCGCTGTCAGCGTAGATCCGATTGGCGACCACCACGAATGGATTAAAGACATCAACGAAACACAATCCACAACGGTCAATTTCCCGATTATCGCTGACCACGACCGTAAAGTTGCCAACCTGTATGGTATGCTTCATCCCGAAGCTGACAGTAAGCACACCGTTCGCTGTGTCTTCGTCATTGCACCTGATAAATCAGTCAAACTCACACTGACCTATCCACCATCTACAGGACGTAATTTCAACGAAATCCTCCGTGTCATCGACTCCCTCCAACTCACTGCCAATCACAAACTTGCCACTCCTGCTAATTGGGAACAAGGACAAGATTGTATCATCTCTCCATCCGTGAGTGACGAGCAAATACCGGAACTTTTTCCGCAAGGACACTATAAAGTAAAACCTTATCTACGCTACACTTCGCCGCCTAAGGCGTAGCGAGTTACGGGTTAACGGGTTACGAGTTGCGGGTTGCGAGTTTTCGGGTTACAGGTTGTAGGTTTTTAGTCAACTTGCAACCCGAAAATAACCCGTAACCCGTAACCCGTAACCCGCAAATTCTTCGTACTTTTGCATCCCGTAACAAGGTTTTGTGAATTGGTGAATTTTAGCATTTCGCGCAGCGAAAAAACGAATCACCAATCACTAAGTAACTATCACAAAATTAATGACTAAATACATTTTTGTTACGGGTGGCGTAAGTTCTTCTTTGGGCAAGGGAATCATCTCTGCCTCACTTGCTAAATTGCTTCAAGCGCGTGGATTTTCCGTAACGATTCAAAAATTTGACCCCTATATTAATGTCGATCCCGGCACACTCAATCCGTATGAGCATGGCGAATGTTATGTCACAGATGATGGTGCGGAAACCGACCTCGACTTGGGGCATTACGAGCGTTTTCTCAATGTCCCCACCTCACAAGCCAATAATGTCACAACAGGACGTATTTATCAAACCGTTATCAACAAAGAACGTGCAGGTGATTACTTAGGAAAAACCGTACAAATTGTTCCGCACATTACAGATGAAATCAAACGAAGATTTCGTTTACTCGGCGAAACAGGAGACTACGAATTCATTATCTCTGAAATCGGCGGTACAGTAGGCGACATCGAATCCCTACCCTACGTAGAAGCTATGCGACAGATGCGTTGGGAACTTGGCGCGACCAATTGCATGGTCATTCACCTCACCTTTATCCCTTACCTTAATGCTGCTAAAGAACTCAAAACCAAACCCACACAACACTCCGTCAAGACCCTTTTGAGCTATGGTGTACAGCCGGATATTCTCGTTTGTCGTACCGAGCATCCGCTTCGTTTGTCCATTCGCAAAAAACTCGCGCTGTTTTGCAACGTTGACATGGAATCGGTGATAGAGGCAATGGATGCAGATACCATTTATGATGTGCCTTTATTGATGCTCAAAGAAAAATTGGACATCACAGTACTCAAAAAATTCCACCTTGACAGCAAGCAAGAACCCGACCTCACCGAATGGAAAACCTTCCTCGGCAAACTCAAAAACCCGCTTCGCGAAGTAAATATCGCTTTAGTGGGCAAATACAACGAACTACCCGATGCCTACAAATCTATCCATGAATCATTCGTACATGCAGGCGCAATCAACGAATGTAAAGTGCATGTAAAACCGATTCATTCCGAACAAATTACTCCTGCTAACGTAAGAGAATTATTGAAAAACATAGACGGCGTACTTGTCGCACCCGGCTTTGGCGAGCGAGGTATCGAAGGTAAAATAACTGCCATCCGTTACGTGCGCGAACAGCAGATTCCTTTCTTTGGAATTTGTCTGGGCATGCAATGTGCAGTCGTCGAATTTGCCCGAAATGTCCTCCAACTTGACGATGCTGCTTCTATAGAAGTAGACCCGCTGACCCCCTACCCTGTTATCAATATGATGGAGGAACAAAAAAATATCACTCAAATGGGCGGCACCATGCGACTCGGAGCTTATGAATGCGAACTAGAGCCTAGCTCCAATGCACAACAAGCCTACGGATGCAAAACCATTAATGAACGCCATCGTCACCGTTACGAATTTAATGATTACTACGAAAAACAATTCAACGCAGGGGGCTTGGTTGCTACAGGTGTCAATCCCAAAACAGGCTTGGTAGAAATCGTCGAAATCAAAGATCACCCTTGGTTTGTCGGTGTCCAATTCCATCCTGAACTCAAAAGTACTGTCGAAAATCCGCATCCCCTATTCGTACATTTTGTAAAAGCAGCTATGGGGAATAATGGATAATGTACAATGGATAATTCAGAATGATTTTACTCAAAATTTTCGCCGCGCGAAAATTATTCATTATACATTATCAATTATCCATTACCTATGAATAATCTTGCATACGCCATAATAATCGTTTTGATGTTAGTGCTTGGTTTTGTGGGCATTATAGCAGGCTATATGATGCGAATTATGTCCTATCCCTATGCGAATGTCATACTTCCGGTGAGTACGGTGATGTTTATTTTAGCTGTTTTGCTGCCGCTTTTCCTTTCCAATTCAAAAGAGAGAAACGCTATCAACGAAGATATTTTGGATAATGAAATGTAGCGCGGTCTGTAGACCGCACCATTTTTTGCTACGCAAAAAATAAATCACGGTCTACAGACCGTGCTACTTTATATCCCAAATCATAATTGTTCTATCATCACTACATGAAATGAGTTGATTTTCGTGACTTGTCCAAAGTAATTTATTGACCGAATTAACGTGACAGCCATGCCGTGCAGTATCAATGACTTTGAGTAATTTGAAGGTATCGGCAGCCCATATTTTAATGGTTTTATCGCGACTGGCAGTTGCAAAAAGATGACCTTCGGGGTGATAAGCAATATCATTCAGTGTGAACCAATGTGCAGGCTGCGAACTGATTAATTCAAAGTCGTGTGCGACATCCCACACCTTCAAATGAGCATCGCGCCCACCACTCAATAGATATTTGCCATCCGGCGAATAACGCACACTAAACACCGAATTATCATGCGCTTTCGTTATTCTTTTTTTTATTTGTAAATTATTATCCAGCAAATAGATAGCATTATCACTCGCGCCAATAGCCCACTCTTGTCGGGTTTCATTATACGTGAGAGAACGGAGGCTTTCAGCGCTCAGTGCGAATGTTTCTATTGGGCGCATGGCTTCGGGTTGCCACTTGGTGAGTTTGCCGTCTCCGCCTACCGTGTAAATGTAGTCATCAACATACCGAATATCAAAAATACCATTTTTATGATGGGCAATATTTTTCAAATCACGCCCTTCTTCCAACGAAACCCAATGCAAACCACCGTACATATTTCCCGCCAATAACAATTGCTTTTCCGGCAGATACAAAAGCGAAAAAATATTGCCCTCTACCTTCGCCAAAACCTGTGCCTGCTCTGTATCCTCCAAATCCCATCTTACGACCAGACCATCTCCCCCACCCGACAGAAATTCGCGTGGCGAATCTCCTTGCACGAGCGTATACACGGAAGCGCGATGCCCTGTCAGGCGAGCAATTTGTTGTATGTTTAGTCGGTTATTCATAGTCGGAACTCACAGCACCATGCTACGTTCAAAAAAAATTAAAATATCGCAAATATCCTCTCTTACCAATACTTCTTCTTTATGTCATTTTTCTACCGATTTTAAATATGCATATTGCGATTTCAATTTAAATATTATTTGTCAATTATTTTCGTAACTCCTTCATTTTAAATGAAATAAGGGAACTATTTTGAAGGCATCTTTGTTTAAATGGTGAAATTAACAATGAACGCAACCACAACTTCAACCTCAATAAAAAGTAAAACTAAAATTGATTTTTAGGCTGAGGTTGAAATTGAAGTTGAGGTTGCAATTATTCATCATTCAAAGTTATTTGGGTTACTGATTTTGGGTTGTCGAGTACTGTGAAGCGCAGTGCGTTCAACCAAACTCGCAACTCGTAACTCACTAACCCGTAACTCGAATCAAAGCATTTTGCCATGAATAAAGTAAGGAAAACTTTAGAACGAGTTTACAAAGAGGTTTTCGTGTACAAAGTGGCGCGGGAACATCACCCTGAACGCAACCTCGAACACTTCGATTATCTCACAATGTAAAACTCAATGCCGCTAATTTGACGGCAAAATAATACAGAAAAAAGGCGTTCTGAATTTCAGAACGCCTTTCTTATTTTTAAATTCCAAATTCCAAGCACCAAATCCCAAATATTAGACGTATATCACATTGGAATTTGGGATTTGGTGCTTGGAATTTTAGCTTATTATCCCATTTCTGCGACGACTTCTTTCACTTCCGGCACCATGCGCTTGAGCATACCTTCGATACCTGCTTTGAGCGTCACGGTAGAAGAAGGACATCCACTGCACGAGCCTTGCATCACGACATTCACCACCCCATCGCGGAAAGATTTGAATTCGATATTACCACCGTCCATTTCTACGGCTGGTTTTACGTAAGTATCTATCAACTCTTTGATTTTCTGTGCTTGTTCGGGATTATCGCCACTGTGTTCTGCCATCATTTTGGCTTCCATCTCGCGCTTTACTTCCTCAAACCCTTCTTTGACAATCGCCTTATCTTCTTGCACATAATTCTTAATGAATTCCTTGATATTCAACATGATGTCTTCCCATGCATAGTTGAATTCTTTGGTAATCGTCACAAAATTATTGGCAATGTATACGCCTTTTACGAAGGGAAATTCAAACAATTCCGCTGCAAGTGGCGACCATTCTTTCGCCAATGCTTCTTCCCGAAAATCTGCCGTATTGTTCGCATACAACATGCGATTGGTGACAAATTTGAGCGATTCAGGATTTGGAGTTTGCTCAGTGTAGAGCATCACAGGTCCTTTTACTATCGTTGACATATTTTTATTAGTCGATGGTCGATAGTCTATCGTCGATAGTTGGTTGAGTTTTAATTTCTCTATGGACTATCGACCATTGACTATGGACTTATTATTTTTTCTACAAAGATAACACTTTTTTAGAGGAAATAGTTTTCGATTAGAAATACTCATTTCTCTAATTTTTTCAAGGTAATTTTAATGCATTCTTTTGCTAATTTTCTATTCAATAAAACATTCATAATTAATTAGTTATTATTTTTTCTATGAATGACTAAACTTGATTTTTAGTAGTTATTGCAAAGTTGCAATTACTAATTAGTATTTTTTTTAACATAAAATATTGTACAAATATTAAAATAATCTTTACATTTGATGGATTATCAATCGCCTACCTGTACTTTATTAAACCAACTAGCTCTTTAAGCTCATTAAAGAGTCTCAGAAACATTAGTTATCAAAATGAAAAGAACCTTACTTATTGTAGTATTGTCACTATTGACACTACCAATGATGGCAACTATTGTCATCCCACCTGCAAGTTTAGCAGAAATGGCGTATAACTCCGACCTCGTGATTTACGCCAGAGCAGAATCTCACCAAAATGGAAATTCCTACATCAATAATTTTAGAGTACTTGAAGTCATCAAAGGGGATGTCAGCAAGGATGAAATTGTCGTGGTAGAGGAATATGGTGGTATATATAGCGGCAAACTCACGGTAGTATCCGGAGATGTCGATTTTAAATTAGGTTATAATTACGTACTTTTTCTATCCGAAGTAGGTACAGGCAATTATAAAGCACGCCAATTGTCAATGGGTGTTTTTGAAGAAGGCAATATGGCAGGACAGTACGTGCTTGGGCGCAATGGTACGATACTCGACATCGTACTTAGCGGCGGTACAGCTTATAATTATAATGAATTGACAGGTTTGTATTTGACAGAGGATTTTGTCAATCACATGAGAGCCGTCATGAATGGCGCGGCAAACTGGAATTATATCAATGCAGGTTTTGTAACTTACGATAATACGGCTGAAAGTATGGGAGGGAGTAACATCACTTCTCCCCTTCTTGAGAAGGCAGCACCTTGTCCCAATGATGCACCTTGTCACTGTGCAACTTTATTTGGTCCTCCGGGTGCCAGCCAAACTAAATATGAAGATAACAACTGGACAGTATGCGTAGCCGGTGGTGCTCAAACTGACCCGACTAATGCCAATAATATCACAGATTTGCAGACTGCCATTACTGCTATGAATGGCATGGTGGGCATCAATATCTCTTACACGGGAGTAGATGCTGCTTGCTCTCCTGCTCCCGGATGTACGAGCGCAGGTGATGAAGCACTTGCGTGTGCAGGAGGATTTGGCGGTGCCAATTGTAATAAAATGTTCGTCTTTTTTGACGACCCTTGTATGCAAATTCCCGACGTAGATGGCAATTGTGCAGGTACACTCGGCATTGGTGGTCACTTTGCAAGTGGTACACACGTAGATGCTTGCGGAGACACATGGAATACAGCTTGTAATCCATTTTTTGTGATGAATAATTTTGGTGTTTGTGCGCCAAATACAGTTAATCAAAATGATTATGTTGCTGTTTTGATACACGAAATGTTGCACGCCGTAGGTGTAGGACACCACTATGATGCCAGTGCTTTCACTACAACAGATGCCGCAAATAACCCTTGCGCCGCCGCAGGTGCTAATAATCCTATCAATGCAGAAGCGGGTACGATATCGCATGATGGAAACGAATGTACGGGTATTATGAATCCTGTTATTTGTAACAATCCTGCACCTGCACCGCCGGATTTTTCCATTACAGCATATGATAATGCTTGTACAGATTGGATGTATAATATCACAGATGCTTCGGCTTGTGCAATTACCAATGTGGTAGTCACAAATGTCATGTGTAATGGCGATGACCTTACATTTGATGTGACTTTTGATTATACAGATGCGGATGAGGATGGTGACGGTAATACCACGTTTTCAGTAGAATTAGATGGAGCACCTGTGGCTACTATGCAGCCTGTAACAGGTGATCCCAATACTGCTACCGGACAAATGTATAGCGTCACTGTGACGGGACCAACTGCGGGTGGTATGTCTACAATTACGATTAGAAATGATGCGGTATTCTCTTGTACAGGAGATGCGCTCAATGTTGATTTGCCTCAATGTCCGGCACCTTGTGCTGACAATTGTATGGACTTGATGAGTGGTGCGTCCGGTGATTGTGGAAATAGTTACTATCCGGATGCAGGTACTTATCCGGGAGCAGGTACAACTTCGATGAATGCTGGTGACGGTTCGGGGTCAGGATGCCAAGATTACAGTGCGGTACCTGTTGTACTTCCTGCCGGAAGTGGTGCTTCACATACAATTTGTACACAATACACAGCCGGGTCTGATGCGGCTGCTTTTGTTGATTTTTTAGTAGCGGGCGATCCAGGTTGTATAGACCAATCTATCGCAGTATTTGAGGCAGCTACTTGTACCGATGTTACCACATTAGGAGCGACAGTCACTCAACCGGGTGGTGGTTATGCCGGACAAGCAACCGGATTGACAGGAAATACGGATTACATCGTTTGTTTTACTTATACAGAAAATGGTTGTGCAGATGATTTCTCAGGTTCAATATTTGAAATTTGTCCTGATATTGTAGAGATTGGCGCGCCGGCTTGTACATCCATACCTGATGTTACCTTTCCAACAGATGTTTGTAATGGTGATAATGTGCTTGCCGATTTTGGGGCGAACTGTATGCCAAATCCAGACTTAGGAGCAACTTCAGGTTATGGACTTATCATTTATGTGGATGGAACAGGCGCAGCGTCTGAGGCTCCTATGGGGACTACATTTACTTTTCAGGATTTGATAGATGGTAATCCAAATTTAGCTTTTGTAGCTGATAATGGTGGCGGTTGTGCTGATATTGATTTCGCCGCAGGTCTTTTGAATGGAACTTGCGATCCGATTAATGTGTCATTTGGTGTATTCCCATTAGACGTTGCTGCGGGTGCTTCATTCCCTGATTGTCCAATAGATTTCTTTACTGTAACTATTCATCCGAATTATGAAGTGATTGAAGATATTGCAGATGGTTGCGACCCGATTGCAGGAGCGTTTATCTCGGATGGTGTAGGTGGATTCTTTGATGTCGATGGCGATGGTGCTTTGACCTTTGCAGATGCTTGTTTTACAGCACAACTTGATCCTACGGCAGATTGTACGGATGGTGCTACATTGAACTATGATTTTGAACAAGATATTTTGGCAGCTAATCCAACTTTCCCCGGTTGTGGCGGCCCGTTTACAGGTACATTGACTTGTAGTTGTACAACATTGATGTGTATGGCAGTAGCCGAACCTGATATGCCTGAAGCTTGCGCTGGTGCTGACTTTCAAGTTGATGTCAATAGTGCCGGAGGCTGCGTAGCCGATCCGTTTTGGGATGATGAGGCTGTTCTCGGAGCAGGTGTCGTATCGGGTTATATTGCTTTCTATTATTCCACGGACGGTGGAGCTACTTTTGAGGCATGTCCTGCCGGATTTACAGGGGCGGATATTCTCACTGACCCTAATGTCGTCTTCTTTGGAGAATCCAATGCCGCCGGTGGCGGTGCTTGTGCGCCTGTAGATATTTTGGCATTTACAAATAATACTTGTGCACCTATTGATATTCCTGTTTGTTTGGTGAATGGTGATGTAACCAACTTCTTTGTAGCAGTTGACACAGATGGTGATGGTACGAATGATTTTACATGCGATGTTGTAAATACTACCGCTACTATTTATCCAAACCTCATGGCAATGATAGATTCAGAAGATCCTGCGAACTGCGGTACACTCACCGCTAATTTGATGGCAGAAGATGGAGTGACTGTTTGCGCTACCGAAACAGCAACTTGCGCGGCAGATGGTGAGGTATTGTCAGTTACATTTACAACATTGGCAGATGGAACTCCTATTGATGACGCGGCAACTTGCTCTACACTCACAGCGACTAGTGCAACTCCTTGTGCAGGATGTAACCCCGCTCAATGTCAAGGAATCGACTTAGCGGCCGGTTTGCCTGTTATTCCTACTGAAGTTTGTTCTGGAGCTACGGCTGATATTTGCTTGACATTAATAGATGCGACAGAAGGTTTAGTGATTACGGGTACTATTGACGGCGTACCTGTCACACTCACGGGAGCCGCCGGAGCAGGAGCTAATGAATTGTGCGTCAGCATTACAGCACCTGCCAATGAAACTTGTGCGCCAGCGGATGTTAATATTCAAATAGATGCCATACAATGTACTGATGGTACTGATTATCCGGCTATACTCGGTGGCACAACGCTTGTCGATGATTTGACGGCTGCCGGATTCAATCCAATTGCCATTCCGGTGTATCCTACACTTAGCGTAAATGCTACGGGTGATGGCATGTGTGGTGACCTCGTTGCAGAGCTTGTTGCTGCGGATGGTACTGTTTGTGCTACTGCTGCCGATTCGCCATTGACCTGCGCCGCTGATGGAGATGCACTTGCTTATGACTTCACGGGCGATCCTGCACTTGCAGCATTTACTGCTCCACCTGCTGATTGTCCATTGCCCATTTTATCTGGTAATTTAACTTGTTCGGGATGTACTATATTAGGTTGTACAGATCCGTGTGCGCCTAACTATGACCCTGCCGCCGGACAAGATGACGGAAGTTGTCAACCTTACGATATGACGTGTAACGCAGATTGTACAATGGGACCTTTCGGCGGTACATGGGATCCGGCTACTTGTGCTTGTATTAATGAAACGACTCCGGTTTCAGGTTGTACAGACCCAACTGCGGACAACTACGATCCGGCTGCCAACTGTGACGATGGTTCATGTATGACCTCGCCTGTATGCAGCATATCTGTAAGTATTTCAAACTTTGCATGTGATGACAATGGTACACCGGACGATCCTTCGGATGATATGGTGACGTTTGATTATACAGTCAATGATATTGGCGGTACAGGTACGACTTGGACGGATGGTACATTGACCGGACAGGCTTATGGAGCGATTACAAGTGTCGGTCCTCTACCTGCTGATGGAACTGCATTTACAATTAATGTGAATGATGAAGCAGATACAGCTTGTACTGCCACAGGTACACAAGTATTGAATGACTGTGCAACTGTAGACAATATTCCAACTGTAGGTGAGTGGGGCTTGATTATGTTGGCTCTATTGATGTCAATTGTGGCGATAGTTGGTATCCGACAAAAAGAACTAACAGTAGCACACGAAGAGATAGAAAAATAGATTCCGTATTGCCTAAAGGACTTGACCCGAACTTACGCTGACTAAACCACCTGCCTGACTTATCGGGCAGGTGGTTTTTGTTTTTATACTCTTTTAGGATAAGAAAAAACGATAAATAATGTTAAAAAAAATACTACGGCATCTATTAATCCAAACTAAAGATTATCTTTGAAGTGTGCATCCCTTAGAAACAATAAAATAATAAGATTTCGATTTCAGGCGAATTATTTTGTTGGAAGATGAGGCGCAAAAAAGGCGTGTAGCCGAGTTACATAACTGATGCAGCAACAGCCTGTCCCGTACTTGATTCGGGAAAGTATTCCGGCAAAAGAATCGTATCAAATCGAAAGGTTATTATTTTATCGTTCCTTACCACTACTTCCCAATTTTCTTTTATCAGATAAAATTAAACACTATGAAACGCAAAATTTTACTTCTGTTTTTACTGTTTAGTGCGACATTGCAACTAAACGCTCAATGTACCAATTACGTAAGTGCTGAGGCTATTTCGATAGATGGAGATGACATATGTTTTGGAGACATTATTTTTTTCGACATTATTATCACCACAAACGGAGAGCCAATAGGTGAAGGTTATGATATTGAAGTCACCGGTCTCAATGATGCATTTGGTTTTGGTTTTGGAGACGACAGTGGTTTTGGGTCTGCCGATTTGATAATTGACTTTATAGAAGGCTGCGATCCGGTAGAGGTTTTCGCCGATTTTGCCGTATTTTGTGGTACAACAGGAGAATTACTGGACAATTTTAGTGCAGGTCCTTTCAATGTTTATCCTGAGTTGACGGTAGATGTAGTACCTCCCGGATGCAATCCCGACGAAAATGGCTCCGCTACCTTAATAACGTTTAACGGTGACATCTGTCAAGGCCCCGTAGAAGGTATGCCGGGCGCAGCAGGGGGCGATTGTGACACCCAGCAACCGGGTACTTTATCCTATAACTTTACAGCTTTTCCGGGAACACCATGCGAGCAGATAATTGCACAAGATATTGAAACACCCTGTGCAGGCTTACCCGATGGATGTACCGACCCGACAGCCTGCAATTATGACCCAAACGCAGCTTGTGAAGATGGCTCATGCATCTTTGAGCCTTGCTGTCCTCGACCTTTGCCCGACCAATTTCCGACAGCAATCTGCCCATTTAGTACTGACGAATATTGCATTACATTTGATGGCGATATTAGCGAAATAGATGAAGGCAGTTTGTTCTTGGATAGTGAATTTGGCAGTTTTGGATTTATAAATAGTATCAATCCTGCGGAAAATCAAATTTGTTTGATTATAGACGGTTTTCCCTTTGAACCTTGTATGCCTACGGCTGATAACTTTATGTTATCCTACTTTTGCCCTAATCTCGGACAGGATGTATTTATCACTGACATTATGATAGATATTTATCCGGAACCGTTTGAATACGAAGTCTTCGTCCAACCTGCAACTGAATGTGGCGGTCTGCCAACACTCATTTCGCCTCCATGTGGCGATTTGGTTATTGGTAATATTGTTGACCCGATAAACGATTGCGACGATCCTATACTCGGCGTCATTCCTTACGATATTGACCCCGGATTTCCAATTGCGCCCGATGCGCCCGATTGTTTTACGGCTGCATTAGCGGGAGAGGTTCCTATCCAACCTTGTCTTGAAGAGTGCCCTTGTGATGGAGCTTTTTGTGATGGTGTTTGTATAGAATTAATGGTCAGCACTATCAACTTTCCAACCGCCTCCTGTCCCGATGATGGATTTGATTTTCAACTCGATATTACAGGAACGGGAGCAGATTTTGCCAATTATTTTATTTCAATTTATGATGGCAATAATAATAATGTCTTTTTTGATGTCCATAATTCAGGTGACCCGACGAGCTATTTTCCATTCGTATTTTCTTTTTTAGAAGGCTGTACACCTGATGAACAAACATTCACTTATGAAATTGAATGCCAAAACGGAGGAATATTAGCCGCAGGCACATTGGGAATTATAACTGTGTATCCTAGTCCATTCAATTTCTTCCCGAATATTACACCAAGTATTGCTTGTACACAAGATTTGGTAATAGAATCAATTTGTGGTACAATCGTTTTCGACCCCGACCCCATACCCGTTCCCGGCTGTGGCGGTACAGATACACAAGTCAATTGGTCGGTAGATTTCGGCTTCGAGTATCCGCCTGAATGCGCCCCCTTTCCCATCGAAGGTACAGAAACCATTTTCGCCTGTCCGGGTGCTCCCGGCGATCCTTGTGATGACTTCAATCCATGTACTATCAATGATGTTTTGGATGAAAATTGTAACTGTGTCAGCGAAGCACCAAGCGTCACGTTAGATTCGACATTACCAACAGACATCTGTGAAATAGAACCACTTATACTAACCGTAACCATAGATAGCCCACCCGGTCCCGACGGGCTTTTCGTCGCGATAGATGACCAATTCGGTTTCCTGCCCGGACTAGTCTTTGTAGGTCCCGGCGATCCCTTGACCTTAGAGGTTGATGCGTTCTTTTTTAATGATAATTTCCCTTGTGGCACATCAAGTTATGACTTGACCTTAGAGTTGTTGTGCGGGCTTACATTTGCACCCGTAAGTTCACCGATTGACTTGGGTACTGTCACTGTATATCCTCCGGCAGATGTCAATAATCCCGTAGGCGGTGCGTGTACAGACACCGTGACAGACAATTGCGGCAATGCCACCATACTTTATTCCACAGATGGTTTTACTACACCGGGCACTACTACGCCACCAACGCTCAATCCCGGTGATGCTGATATAACAGTGAGTTGGATTGCAACGACAGGAGGCACAGGTTGCGAGGCTACAGGCGAATATACCCTCACCTGTCCGGGCGGAGAAAATATCATAACAGTTGACATCAGCGACCCATGCTCTTGCGAAGCAGGAATAGGTACATGCCCTGCTACAGGCACACCTCCCGGCAATATTGATGTAAATGGTGATGGAATGATTACTGAAGTCGATTATGTAGCAGATGTGATTACGATTACCGTTGAACCGCCTGTACCCGGACAAGGATGGGAAATTGCTAATCCCGGTAATGCGTTGGATTGTACAGGTGCGTCCATCGGTCCTGCCGGACTTACCGACCAAGGCGGTGGCATCTTTACGATTACCGTGTATTATCCGGCTAATGGTTCAGGTTTTGGCACCATGACTTTCGCAAATGATATGGGCGAAACCGTTAGCATTACCAATCCAAGTGCAGATTACACAGCTTGCGACTGTTCAGCACCGACCCCATCGACTTGTGACCTGAATGTGCTGACTGCCGATTTTGCATGTGACCAAAATGGTACACCAAATGATGCTACCGACGATGTAGTAGGTGGTTTCAGCATCACAGTAAGCGATGCGGGTGGCGCAGCAGGTACTACGTGGATAGCAGAAGATGGCTTGGGCAATACTACAACAGGCGCGTATGGCACTCCCACAGTACTCACGCCAACCACAATGTACAATGCAGGTGATGTAGTGACATTGGTCATCACAGATACTGCCAATCCCGATTGCAGCACCACACTTGATGTTACTATTGAAAATTGCGCCGTCACAGAACAAGTACCTACACTTGGCGAATGGAGTTTGATAATATTGACACTACTCATGTCTATCGTAGCCGTAATTGGCATCAGACAACGAACAACAACTATAGCTTATCAAGAAATAGAAAAATAGGAAGAACTCTACCCAAACCCTCACTTATGCTGACTAGCAGCCTGCCTAACGACCCGTTGGGCAGGTTTTTTTTATGCTCGTAGCACGATGCTTCTACCCCGTGTCTATTCCAGCAATATTATACAACGTATTTTTTTTATTTTTGGGAGAAAATAAAACACGATAATTTCGAGTGACCGATTACGAGTTGTTTTTTTTCGGACAAATAAAACTCGTAACCTGCAACTCGCAAACTCGCAACCATGCTAACTGTCACCACTGCACAATCCGACCAAGATTTAAGAGAAATTATTGCACTGCAAACTATCAATTTACCAAAGAATATCAGCGCAGAAGAAGCTCAAAAACAGGGTTTTGTTACCGTAGTACATGATTTTGAGATATTGAAAAAAATGAACGATGATGAAGCGCATATTATCGCCAAATTGGATGAGAAAGTAGTTGGATACAATCTTGCGATGACCAAAAAATTTAAAGCAGAGATTCCTGTACTTGTGCCGATGTTTGACAAGATGGATGAGCAGACTTATAAGGGGAAATTTATCCGAGACTATAATTATATCGTTTGTGGGCAGGTCTGCGTAGCAAAGGAAGCTCGCGGGCAAGGCGTTTTTGACAAAATGTACCATCACTACCGCGACATTTATTCTCCTAAATACGACCTCATTCTAACAGAAATCGCTACCCGCAACCAACGTTCTGTACGCGCCCACTATCGCGTAGGATTTGAAACCTTACTCGTCTATACAGCAAATAATGGTGAAGAATGGGAAATCGTGATTTGGAATTGGTGATTTTTGATTCGACGATTTTTGATTTTTGATTGAATTTTGCTTCGCAAAATTTCTAATGTAACACAATCAAAAATCTAAAATCGCGGAATCAAAAATCTGTCAGTCCTCTTCGAGGGGAATACAGTTTACCGTACCATCATTATCCGTGCATGTGCCATCATTGTGCAAATCAAATCGCCAACGATGACGCGGACAGACCAAATACCTATCATCTTCAATCCAACCCTGCGACATATCCGCGCCTTGATGCGGACACCATTTATCGACAGAATATCGACAACCACCTGCTTCTACTGTGATGCGTTCCGTTCGGTTTTCGAGTGCCAGAATGTGGCTGCAAAACGCCTCCAAATCCTCCGCTTCCAAAATCAAAAAACCCTGCATAATCGTTTGATAAACATCAGGTTCACGATTCAACTGCATTCTGAAAGTCAGCGAAAAATCCTCCCAAGTCAGATGCTCATCCAGCACCCGTTCCAATTCGTAAGAAGGCACGACCAGACGATAAAAATCGCCCGATTCAAACGCACTCACTTCTTTCGCTTTTTTTAGGTGAAAATCAACACGCGTGATACATTCTTTATCATTGGAAAACTGAAAATATAATGGTCGGTCAATTTGATGTGCAAGCGTAAACCGCGCTAATTTCTTATTTAATTCGTCTATCAAACGCACTTGTATTTGCTTGTTTTTTTTCGGAGAAATATCTTTTTTTCTTGATAAAAAATAATCTTCGTATCGGCTCGCATATTCCGTTAAATAAGACTTTAAGTTTTCTTCTCCGACTCGATTTTTGGCTTGGTATTCTGTGTTTTTTGTTTGAATGTTGAGGTGGTCACCGGGCATTAGGTTGGGGATGTGGAGTTCCTCCCCCCAGCCCCTCCCGAATCGAGTACGGGACAGGCTTCCAGAGGGGGAGACAGACGCATTGGACGTTTTTTTACTTCGCAAAAAATCTTTTGTTTGGGAAAGTTTCACATTGACATCTCCCTCTTTGGAGGGGGTTGGGGGGAGGACACGTTCATTTAACATCAACCTTTTCTCCAAAAAATCAATCAACTGCGTATTACGCGGAAAAATATTTATCTCCTGAAAATTGATATGAAAAAGCTGCGGATCGAGAAAACAAGGCGGTCCGGCAGAGGGCAAAAATACTTCCGGCTGCACAGTTTCTATCGCTCGTGCTGTGGCTTCAAATTTGGAAAACATCTTTTTACGGGAAATGCGTTGATAGGTTTTTTCATCATAATCGTAGCAGACGGGATGCCACGTTGCACCCGAAAATTGTGCAGCGAAAGCGTGAATTTCGCCCTCGCCCATGCGTATGCGTGCGAGACGGTCGTGGATTTTACAATCGTTGATGTTCAAAAAACGTTTGCCTTCGACAGACACGAGAATGCCTGAATCGCGGTTGAGTTCGCTGTCTTCGGCGTAGATTTTTAGGTAGCCGTCGGGGATTTCTATTTGTGTGTCAGATTCGCAGAGAAGGATTTTTTTGCAGGGAATTTTTCGGATTAAATCATGCAATACCAGACGACGAAATTTGGGAATAACAAATGTAAAATCTTTTGAATCAAGCCTTTCAAGTGTCCATTGGCAGAAGTGGTCTTTATGTTCGTGACTGATATAGATGTATTTTTCTTTGCCTTGCGCCCGCAATTTCTCCTGTACTAAATCCAATAAATGATGATTGCAAGGAAACTGAAACCACGCCGCATCAAAAGCTCCATAAGGGGACAACCATGCATCCATAATGATGATTGCCTTTGTCGTTTCAACCAAAAAACCCGCATGTCCGAGATAGGTGATTTTCATGGGGTAAAGTTAGTAAGGATAGGACACAGATTGAACGGATAGGACGGATTTTCGCAGATTTTTTCAAAATTCCACTTACGAACTCATATACTCCCAAGCCGTCTCATAAGCCCCGTGTTCTTCGACATAAGTCAAAAAATCCTCATAAAATTCATGCCCACCAATCGTCGCACTATCACCGATGACGATAAGTTTCTTTTTGGCACGGGTCATGGCGACATTCATACGGCGGTAGTCGGCGAGGAAGCCGATTTCCCCTTTTGTGTTGGAGCGGACGAGGGAGATATACATCACATCGCGCTCTTGTCCTTGAAAGCCGTCGATGGTTGAGATGGTCACTTGGTTTTTGACGGTTTCAAGTTTGTCGAAGGTCGGGAATTCGGACTTAATGTGTTCTACCTGAGCGCGATATGGGGAGATAATGCCGATGCTCGGTTGTTCGTGGTCGTGGAATTGGTCGAGCAATTTGGCGAGGTGTTCGTAGAGGATCAGCCACTCGTCGGGGTTCATTTTGCTGCCTGATTCGGGGTTGACGCGCTCCTCAAATCCGCAACCCGCCGTATCAATAAATATCAAGGGAATATCTGCCGCGAGTTGGAGCTTCCAATGCTCTACTGCGACATCTGCAAGGAGTTGATTATTGTAAAATTGTTGGTTGGAGAAACCCATGATGAGGGTATTCATGCGGTACTGTACGTTGAGGAAATTGACGGTATCGAATCGCTCTAAGCCCTTCTCAATCAGCGTTTTGGCATAGCCTAATTTTTGTGCTTGGTAAGATTTTACGGTAGGCGGGAGTTGGAAAGGGTCGCCTGCGAGTATGACGCGATGCGCCCGCGTGAGGGGAATCCAAGTGGCGGCTTCGAGGGCTTGCGCGGCTTCGTCGATGACTACAGTGTGGAATTTATGCTCGTCCAAAACACTGCTAACTGTATTGATGAGCGTACATGCCACCACATCTGCTGAGGCGATGATTTGGTCAATTAGTCGGCTTTCGAGGTCACGTGCCCACGCGCTGAGTTCACCTGCTTCGCGGTAGAGTTCGCCACGTTCGCGGCGGTCTGCATGAGTGAATGTGCGTTTGTATTTCCCGGCTTTGCGACGACATTCGGCGGCTTGTTGCTTTACTTTTTTGATGTTTTTTGATTCGGGATGCGCTGCGAGTCGTCCTTCTAATGTATGTTCAATCAACTTTTCATCAACCCGTGAAATGTTGCCGATACGGACGACATTCAAGCCTTCATTCGAGAGTCTATCAACCATCAAATCGACCGCTGCATTACTCGCGGCGGTAACTAATATGCCGTTTTCTTGCTTACATACCAATTTAATTGCTTGTACTAAAGTGGTGGTTTTACCCGTTCCCGGCGGTCCGTGTACTACGGCAACATCGTAAGCGGCGAGGATATTGTTGATGGCGTTGTTTTGAGATTTATTGAGATTGGGGACTTCGATATGATGGCTTAATTTTCGGAATTGAGGTGTGATTTTACCCAAGAAAATATCGCGTAATTCTGCCATGCGATTGCCCCGTGCTTTGATGATTTTTTTGATGGCTTTTTCCATTTCCAAATACGTTTTTTCGTCAAACATCAAATCAATACCAAGCAATCCATTCTTCATCCATTCGGGCGTATCTTTACCGCTAAGGATGATTTTCATTTGATTTTTATTGACGTATTTTATCACGCCTCCTTGTTCGCGGGTTGCTCCTTTTTCTTCATTCAAAAAAATATTAACAGGCATACCTGCCCGAAATTGGTGGGATTCGTTGAGGTTGGCTACGCGCTCGCCGATTACGTATGCGCGTTCACCATAGGTGAAGCCTGATTTTTGTACGATAAAGGGATGCCAACACCAGCCTTTTTCTTTTTTCTTAGCTAATGGTAATGCCAACACCATTGCGCGGTATTGCTCGAAATCTTCTTTTTTTTCGATGTAAAGGGTTTCTAATAACTGTTCTAATTCGGTTGTATCTGCCATAACAAGTTCAAGCGCGAGTTCAAGTATCGAGTTCAATAATTAATTCGTTTTCAACGAATTTTTCCTGATAGGACGAAGGTAGGGAATTATTGGGGAAATCAACATTCGATATTCAGACCTTATTTAGCGAGAGAGTAATGCGATAAGTGAGGAACGTTTGGATGAGGCACACGGGTAAGTATTCAGTTGGTGATTGGCGTGAAACGATTTTGCCAAAATATGGTGCTGGTGATATGTTGTGGTGTGTTTTACAGAATATCGGAGCGACCGTTTTTTCCATAAAAAAATAAAAAAAATCGCGTTTGTATGGCGTTTGTTTTGGATGAAGCTCGCCTTGCATTTTTGGAAATGCAAGGCGCGTGATACAGGGGTGTTTTGTCGAGAAAATTCATGAATTTTCTCGACGATATATGAATAGCACCAACAGAAGGCTTTCCTACCTTTCTTTGGCTAACATAACACCAAGTGTGAGTCGCCATCCACCGTAATTGATATTTAGGTTCTCGTCAGGGAGTCTGATAATAGTGTTTTTCACGTAGCGAAAATCAAGTATTAATCATTCACCATTAATCGTTAATCATTATACATTATAATTCCTTCAATAAGCCCATCATATACCCTTCTGTAATGTGTGCTTTTTCTTTAAAAACGGGCGTTTCCATAAGTATTTCGTGCAATTTCGGTAGATGATAATACGGCACGCCGGGATACAAATGATGTTCGATGTGATAACCGACATTATGCGGAGCAATGAAAAAACGTTCGATAAGATTGGTTTTCACTGTACGTGAATTATTCAATAAATGGTCGTATTTCAATTCGCCGAAATGCTCGGCAACGCTACGAATGTATTGAAACATCAGAAAGGTAGAGAAATACGGAATCACCCAAAAGAGCAAGAAATATTTCCAAGCACCGAAAAAAGAGAGCAAAAATATCAGCGTCGCGAAAAATAATAATTGAGGGATGGGACTGACTTTTTTCTTGTGTTTATCTTTTTTGCCGCCAATGATATTAAATCGTTTGACAAACCAAAAAGCATCTTTAATTCCTTGTATAAGCAGGAAATATGACAAAATAGTAGTGAAAAATGCCTGCTTTGTTTGTGGAAAAGTAAATTCCTTTTTACCGAATTTTGATACCCAATCGGGGTCGTGGTCTGTGTTCAGGTGTTTGTGATGACTGAGGTGATTATTCCGATAATTATCAATCGTCAAAAACATCGGGTACATCGTCGTTACATTCGTGATGAGGTCGTTCAATTTACGGTTTTTCAAAAAACGATAATGCGTGGCATCGTGCATCAAAATCGCCAATGCGTGCATACGCGCACCAATGACTAAAATCGCTAAAAAGTAAGTTGCCAGATTAAAATAGATGCTACAAACAACCATCGCTGTCAAAATAATCAGCCAATTAAAAGCAATTGCAGAGCCGTGTGTGAAAGGGTTGGTTTTGAACAAGGGTTTTAAAGATTCGGAGGAAATTTGGAGGCTTAAATCCTTTGCGTCAAAATTATTCATGAGTGCTTTATTTTTTATCGCAGGGTTGAAACCCCGCGTTTTGATATACATGTTAGTTTTGCAAAAGCGGTGGGTTTCCCCCACCGCGAATATCAGTCACGCTCCTAAGCCGCAAGTCTCGCTTTCCATCTCGCTTCCACTTTTTCGAGGAAAGAATAGATATGAG
>JAHDEO010000534.1 GCA_020628725.1 Saprospiraceae bacterium | reverse complement strand
ATCCCGAATAAACTCCAACACCGTAGTCTTCCCACTCCCATTCACCCCTGCGATGACAATTTCATTCAGTGTTTCACCATTTTCATCGGTAAAATCCAGTTCGAGGTCATCAAAGACCTTATAATTTTTAAGATGTAATTTTCTGATTTTCATAAACTAATGAGTGAATGAGTGAATGAGTGAATCATATTTCATTTTCGCAGTATGATTCATTCATTCTTTCATTCAGAATTCATTCATTTCAAACCAAAGTTACGAAATACAGTCCAACTAATCAAGCCGAATCACCGTTCCGACTGCTGCTTCATATTCAACTGCCTTACTATTGATGACTTCCACGCAGAAGTTAGATTCCAGTAGGGGGACAGTTAGGCGAAGTTACACATATCTCATCACCTATTATCCGTATTCCTATGCTCACAGGAAACATGTTACGCTCTTTTCTTATGTTTAAATTAGGAGGGTTGAACAAGTGAACATTCTTAGTTTTTATATTCAAATTTCTAAATATTTGCATCCTTATATCACTGCCTATCTCTATAGATTGAAAACCATCTGTATATTCTACTACTTTACAATCAACTATAGATTTTTTCCAAACATCTATAATTAACCTGCAACTTAGCCTC
This sequence comes from Saprospiraceae bacterium, assembly GCA_020628725.1. Lineage (GTDB taxonomy): Bacteria > Bacteroidota > Bacteroidia > Chitinophagales > Saprospiraceae > JAHDEO01. The sequence goes on along the minus strand of JAHDEO010000534.1, from coordinate 3,976 downwards.
ACTGTATCTTCAACATAAGGCAATTCTAAATCAGACAGAATTTCCTCTATACTTGGCTCAAAATAAACTATAATTCTTTTTTTGTTGGTATGAGAACCAATGTAAGTATCTTCAATCCCTTTATCACGAAGTTTTGATTCTGCAATGTGAGCGATGAAACAACTATTACAAATAAAAATTAGTCCCGTGATAGCAATAAGTAATCTCATGATTCTTTACTCAATTTATGTACTCAAATCAAAAAGCAAAACCGTCATTCCGCGTCACGGCGCGGAATGACGGTTCATTTTTACATTTTTACTCGTCGGACGTTTCCAAACGTCAGACGAGGCGCGAATTAAAACCCTTCATCCTCCTCATCCTCATTCACCGCAGGCACTTCACCGGGCGGCAACTGACCGGGTAGACCACCCGGCGGATAAATACCTTCCCCTTGATAAGCGGGATGATTTGGAGGCAAGCCGACGACGCTATCACCCATCATTTCCATATCTTCGCGGGTCATGCCGGGCAGGAGATTATTTTGGGCGTATTTCCAGCAATCGACCTCAATTTCAAGCTCTTGCGCGGGTACGGCAAAGCGGACGCTTGTATCAAATTCAATATCGCTATCCTTTTCGATGCGCTGCATAAAATCGCCGAAAATCGGGCGTGCGAGATACGCGCCTTGTCCGAAGGTGATGTCGCGGAAACGTATCCAACGGTCGTCACCACCGACCCATGTACCCATCACGAGATTAGGCGTGACACCGACGAACCAAGCGTCGGCATGGGAGTTGGTTGTTCCTGTTTTACCACCGACTTCGCTTTCAATACCGAGTCTGCCACCGACGACATTTTTCAACATGCCCAGCATCACATAATTTGCCTGTTCGCTGATGACTTGCTTTTGTTCTACGACGGATTCATAAATGATATTACCGTTTTTATCCTCAATACTTGTGATGTAAACGGGCTTGGTGACGATACCCTCATTGGCGAAAGCCGTATATGCACCCGTCATCTCAAAAACGGAGAGATTAGGCGTACCCAAACAGACGGATGGATAAGGCGGCACACGGTCAAGATTGATACCGACATTACCGAGAAAATCGCGGAAAGGACCAACGCTGCCCAAGTCTTTCATCAAGAAGGCAGAGACGGAATTTTTTGATTTTTGAAGGGCAGTTTGGAGCGTGATAGGTTGGTTCGTGAACTCGCCGGAGTTTTTGGGTGTCCAATCTTCCTTGAGTCCACCAAATGTACCTGCTTCGAGTGTAATCGGTGCATCCATCACCTGATAACAAGGCGAATACCCACGCAAATCAATGGATAATGTATATAAAAATGGCTTGATTGTAGAGCCGACTTGTCGCTGCACGTCATTATTGGCGTGGTCGTACTTGAAATATTTGTGATCGGCACCACCCACCCATGATTTGATATGTCCGGTCTTGGGGTCCATTGCGATAGAGCCAACTTGTAGGTGCATTCGATGGTAACGCAGTGAATCCATTGGTGACATCAGCGTGTCCGTCTCACCTTCGGCGTTGTAGGAAAAGACCTCCATTTTGGCTTCGGTATCAAATTCTTCTTCAATCAGGTCTTGGAATTTTTTCCATTCATCTTTAACCACGTCCCAATCGTCGCTGCGGAGGATAGAACGATATTTATCCGCGAGTTTGCTACCGATAAATTTCGTTTTTTTCCACCGCGCAATAATGTCTTTGTCTTTCTCAGCTTTCAACAAACGCTCAATATCAACATCACGGAGTTCGAGTTCGACGGCTTTTTTGAGGTGCTTTGGACGTTTGGTGGTATAGCGGTCGGTTTGGTAAACGAGTTTTTGGAGGGCATTTTTGCGAATTTGAATTTCTTCATCGGTAGCTTGGCGTTTTTCATCGTCAGGATTGCCCTTATACGTCCACGGATCCATCCCCTTCCAATGCTTGAAAAGTTCTTTCTGTACTTTCGCCAATTGCTTACGCGCGGCTTCCTCCGCGTGTGTTTGCATACGCGAGTCAATGGTTGTTTTTATGGTCAAACCGTCTTTGTAAATGTCGTAATACGTACCGTCGGGTTTGGGATATTGCTTGAGTAATTGTTTGAGGTCGGTACGGAGAAATTCGCGGAAGTGCGGAGCTGCACCTTCGTTGTGGTCGACGCGCTTGAAACTGCCCATATCCAGCGGCTTGGTGCGAATGGTATCGTAAGCTTCTTCGGTCAATAAATCATTCCTAACCATTTGTTTTAGAACGACTTCACGGCGCAAAAGGGCTTTATCTGGAAAGCGTTTTGGATTGTATAAAGCTGGATTTTTCAACATGCCCACAAGCATGGCAGATTCTTCTATGTTGAGGTCTTTAGGTTCTTTTCCAAAGTAAATTTCAGACGCGGATTTGATACCATACGCGCCATAGATGAAGTTGAATTGATTGAGGTACATCATCATGATTTCCTCTTTGGTATAACTTCGTTCGAGCTTGGCGGCAGTGAGCCATTCTTTGAGCTTGGTAGTACCGATACGCCAGACTTTCTTGAAGGGATTTCCCGTAAATTCGGGTCGCCCGACGAGGAGTTTTGCCAATTGTTGTGTGAGCGTACTTCCTCCACCTGCACTGCGTTGTTGCAACAACACATTTTTCACAGCTACACGTCCCAATGCCCTGCCGTCAATGCCCGAATGTTCGTAATAACGTTCATCCTCAGTTGCAATCAAGGCTTCTTCCAAATGCGGAGGCAGGTCTTGATAATTGACATTGACGCGATTTTCGGTAAAATATCTTCCCAACAACACACCATCGGCAGTCAATACTTGCGAAGCAAGTTTGCTTTTCGGATTTTCCAATTCCTCAAAGGATGGCAAATCTCGTGAAAGGAACATGAAAAGAAATGCCGTTCCAATTAAGCCCAACAAAAATACCACCCACAGTCGGCGAGTAGCTTTCCAATGTGATTTTCTTCTGGCTTTCCATACGGATTCGGAGTTGGTGGTATCGTTGCGTTGTTCCTCGTACATTCTATTTCATGATTTTTAGGACGCAAGTATAAATTGACTTCAAAAGCCTCATAAATTTGATGTTTATGTTTGTTCTTTTTCTTGATAAAAAGAACCAAAAATCAAGGTTTGATGAATTTCCTAACGCCAAATCATTTCAAAAAACCTAAATTTCATAAACTCGCTTCGCTCAAACACTATGAAATTCTTAACGGTCTTTTGAAATGATTTGGCTAAAATTCATAAGACCGCCGAAGATTTATGTAGTTTAAAAGTTTCGCGATTATTTCAAAGATAACGTTTAAATACGTCCTAATTTAGCTTGCAAAATTAACGATTTATCGGCTGTTTATCAAAATTTTAAGTGTAACTTAACGTAAGCAAGTGCAGGGCATCCTGTACAGTTGTCGGGGCAAGCACAAGTTCAACCCCGAAATACGTGTTATCTTGTTATTTTTTTAAACAATTTATCAAAAAAATCATTTCCATACAAAAGAAAATAATTTGTGTGTTTTGTATGATTAAAATTCACAATTCAAAATTGACTATGCGTTATCCGAATGAACAAGATAGTATTTTAGTACGAATTGGTCGTCCGATGCAACAGGCAGTGATTGCTTTGGTGTTGGGTGTGGTGATTATGTTGGTTGCAGGATTGGTCAACTTTTCGGACGGCGTAAACTTGTCTCCCAATTTTTATTGGCTCACGGCTGCTTCTTGCGTGCTATTGTATGCGATGTTCAATGCCATGATTAGCGTATCGGCGGAAAATATTGATAAGTATTGGCAACGCGCAATTCCTATTTTTTTCGGGCTGATGCTGTTATTGTCATTATTAGCTACACTGCTTTCGGGGATTCCATTGATGGAAGCGGGTTCGTATGCTTGGATTTATATTATTCTTACCTTTGGTTATTTGGCTTTCCTTTCGATGGCACGATTTATTAAGCGAATTTTGAGTATCGCCATGCGCGAGGAGGAGCGCGTCCGTGAAGAAGA
>JAHDEO010000533.1 GCA_020628725.1 Saprospiraceae bacterium | reverse complement strand
GGCTCGCATGAGATAATGTATGCCATCCTCCGAAACTACTTCTTTTTCAATGGCTTGATTGCTGTCGAGTACAGCTTTTACTTTTTTGTAAATGTCGATATTTCTGAGATTGTGGGTAAAGTTTTTTAGTGGACGTTTGAGGTCTATATCGTCAATGTTAATGAGGTCTTTAATCGGGTTGGTAAATTTGCGAATGTGTAGGTTGTCATCCAAAAAAACCGTTCCGATGTCAGTGCTTTGGAGCAGGTGATCGACATCTTTATTGCTAATCGAAAGTTCGTTTATCGTCTCCTGATATTCCGAATTGATAGTTTGTAGTTCTTCATTGACAGAGATGTATTCTTCGTTGGTGCTTTGGAGTTCTTCATTGGAGGCGAGGAGATTTTGGTTGGTATTTTCGAGCTTTTCGATGGTTTTTCGGAGGCTTTCTTCGGTATCGGCAAGTTGGGTTTGGAGGGCGAGATTGATGCGTTTGGCTACGTCGGTTGAGGCTTTGCCGTTTGCACGAGATTCTTCAAAAATAATGGCATAAAAAGACGTTTCGGATTCAACCACCAGAGATTCTACGGCGATGGAGATTTGTTTGGCTTCATTTTCATACGTCACAGGTATTGGCGGATAAGTATTGGGCGATTTACCTTTTTTTATCTCTGAAATGGCTGCACGCACGAGAGCCGTTACAGGTTCGGGGGCAAGCGTGGTCAGGCTATAAATTTTTGTGTAATCTTCCGGCGTATCAATATACTGTTTTGCCGGACGCGTAATGTGCTTAACGTAGAATTGCTCGTCAATAATGACCACAGCCGGTGCATATTTTTGGTGGATAATCTGCTGAAAGGATTTAGCTAATTCATGCTCTTTCATACCTTGTTCATTTTCATTTGGTGGAGTCAATACCGGAAGTAAACTATCCTGATAGCTAATATCAAAATTCAACCTGCGGGTAGTGCGGGTGTTTTTTATTCTTTTGTAGATTTTATAGACATTGCTAATACTTTTAAGGTCGTAGGTAAGGTCGATAGCTGTCTCACTTTTCCCCAACAGAAGAAAACCATCAATGTTGAGCGCAAAGACTAAGCTGGCGAGTACTTTCTGTTGATTTTCTTTGTCTAAATATATCAATAAATTTCGACAACTGACCAAATCCACCCTTGCAAAAGGCGGGTCGGAAGTGATATCATGTATGGCAAATATCACCTCACTGCGAATGTGTTTTTTGATGCGGTATTTATCGCCTTCTCTATCAAAAAAACGTCGAAGTCGTTGGCGATTGACCCCTAATATCTCTTTGATAGTATATACACCTTGGCGGGCTTTGTTGATGGCTTCTTCCTTGATGTCGGTAGCTATGATTTTGATTTTGTGTGTATAGTTATTTTCCTCACAAAATTCTTTGACTAATATGGCTAAGGAGTAGGCTTCTTCGCCTGTAGCGCAGCCGGCGACCCAAAATTTTATGGTGCGCTTTTTCTTGGAGAAAATAATAGGTAGTATTTTCTGTTTTATTTTTTGAAAAACGTGCGGGTCGCGGAAAAAATCTGTGACATTAATAAATATATCTTCGCCCAATATTCGGAGTTCTTGTTCATGTTTTTTGAGATGATTAATGTAGTCTTTAGCTTCGGTCAGTTGCAGCGCGGTCATGCGTTTTTCCACTCGTCGCATCACTGTTGAATCTTTATAAGGCAGGAAGTCAACAGTGAGTACTGTCGTTAGTAGAGTTTTAATGTATTGTATGTCTTTTTTTTCGATATTCATGTGTTAGAGGGTATTTATCGTAAGGTTTGCAAAGACAGATTCTAATAGCAAAGGAAGAATATAAGTTCCGATATTATTCGTTTTCCTAAGATATAGATACAATTGACAAGATAGATAAAAATCTTTAGATTTTACTTAAAAATAAATGCATTATACATTTGTTTTATGTTTTTGTGATTTGTTAAATGGGTATTAATGTATATTGGTGAAATTTATCTGACTATTGCATCGAAGTTGCTGCAATGAAATAATTCGTAAGGAGAGTACAGGTAAAATATTGCTTGATCGTTTCAGCTATTATTTCGTCTTTCTCCGTTCAAAAGTGTTATAATATTACTATATTCGTTTGATTTTTGTACAAATCATCTATGTTCTATTCCAACTAAAAGATTAATTATAAGCTACAGGTATGTTGTTGAAATAACGATAAGTTACACTGATGTGCTTTTAATATGATGGCAACCAAATGAAAAAAAAATCTGATGACTTATTTCAACTAATAAAATCATTGACACCCAATGAAAAAAGATACTTTAAGCTGAGTCGCAAACAAGATGGAGAAACGAATTACATGCGCCTGTTTGATGCCATAGATGTTATGGACGACGATGAGTATGATGAAGAGGTTATTCGGGAGAAATTTGAGGGAGAACAATTTTTGAGTAGCCTGCACACACTGAAACATCATCTGTACAGCCTTGTTTTAAAAAGTCTCCGCAATTCAAAAGAAGAAAATTTTATAGAAAGTCAACTTTACAATTTACTCTCCGAAGCTGCTATTCTACAAGAGCGCGGTTTGTTCAAATTAAGCGAGAATCAACTCAAAAAAGCCCTCAGAATTGCCCAAAAACATGATAAGCAATTGATTATCTTAGAAATTTTGCGCCGTCAGTTGAGCAATTTAATTGAAATGGGCGTTAAAAACGTCAATGAATCATTTCAAACCCATTGGCAATTGATAGACAATGCTTTAGCTAATATTGTCCAAGAATATAACTATACAAAATTGCACTATGGTTTGATGATTCCTCTGAGACATGGAATGCGTCGAGACCCACAATTGGATGCAAAAATAGCATGGATTACTGACGACAATCTATTCAATAAACCGCCCGAAAAACCACGTACATTTGAGGCTGAATTGTATCGCCTCAGTATGTTTGTGGCGTATTATTTTCTGAAATACGACATACCCGAAGCCTTTGTCTATCAACAGCAACTTATTGATCATTGGCGAGCATATCCCGATATGATAAAGCACCGACCGCGTCTTTATCTTATCCAGTTGAGCAATTATATCAATTGCAAAATTAGCATAGAGCAGTATGATGGTATTGAAGAAATTGTGCAGGAAATGGATAATCTCAAACTTCAATCATTTAGAGATCAAGCGGAGCGTTTTCACAATATCAAAAATCACCTCTTGCGCTACTACATCAATACGCGACAATACGGCAAGGCAGAAGTACTTGTTCCTGAAATCAGGGAAGGATTGGAGATATATAGTTCAAAAATCAATGAGGCACGCCTTATTACTATCTATTATCATATCCTGACCCTCAATTTTATACTCGAAAAACATGAAGCATGTATCGAATGGATAGATAAAATTCTTAATAACGATCGTACGACTCCCCAAAAAGAAGCCAAACAGATCGCCCGTATTTTTGAACTTGCTGCACACTACGAAATGGGCAATCATCGCGTATTGGATAGCCTCTTTGAATCGACATACAAAAAATTGAAACGCAGCAATGCACTTATGGACTTTGAAAAACAAGTCCTCAAGCACTTCAAAAAATTAGCTAAAACTAATGACGACAAAGAGAAAAAACGTAAATTGCTCCAAGAATTTTTCCATGAACTCGAACAATCCATAAACAACGGACGCCCCATGCCTGCGGGCTTTACCGAAATCTACCTCTGGATAAAAAGCAAACTGGAAAACAGACCTTTACGGGATTTGATATAATAGTGTCGTGGTGTCGCGGCGTTGTAGTGTTGTAGTGTTTTAATAAGACAACAACACTGCGATACTACGACATCACAACACCACGATAAACAGCACATGAAAAAGATTTTATATTTTATTGCAATTAGCTTAATCACAGCATCCTGTCAGTCTAGACAGCGAGCAAACCCCACCTAAAAATGAAAGGAAGAATACCGTTACTAATACAGAGAGACTCACACCTGAACAACTTTACGGCGAGTGGCGCAATGTCTCTATGATCATCACTACAGCACACAATACCGCTAAGAGTGGAATAGAAGAATACAAAGAAGAAAACTGGGAAAAAGACTTGAAAATCAAACCTATACGCACTTATTATAATGCAGACAAAACCTATATATCCGAATACCGCGATTTGGATAATATCGTCTTCAATACCACTTCCGGGACTTGGGAAATTAAACAAGATTCTGTTGTGCTCAATCAGATTAAGCCTGAAAAACGCAGTGCTGCATATCATGTTAAATTCCAAGGTAAAAATATTGCTACATTTTCTGCCTTATTGGATTGGACAAATAATGGTAAAAAAGATGACTTGTATGTAGGTAAACAGCAAAGAGTTAGTGACATGTGATTTTGTGTTAGGCAACTCGAAATAAATAACTGGTCAAAAATGCGACGTTATTTTTTGCTCAATCAAGGCGCGAAAATGTGAGTTTATCGGGATAAATGACCATTTTTGTAACGCAGAGTGAGTGAAAAAGAACAGGTAGTTTTGACCAGTTATTTGTTGCGAGTTGCCTTAGTGTTATTTTTGCAGAATATTTTTTTGTTTTCGTGAATTTTCGCGTAATTTGTTGCCGAAATCATTTGAAGCGACAAAATTTTATCACTAA
>JAHDEO010000532.1 GCA_020628725.1 Saprospiraceae bacterium | reverse complement strand
TAAGCATACCTCTTCAGAAGGATTGTGCAAAGGCGATCGCAACCACAAGCCCAATTCCTTCATTTCCTTTTTATTTAATGTGCCCAAAAGCGCAAATAACTTGGATTGTCGAACGTCTGAATTTTTAAGCATTTTCAAATTAATTATTTAAGAATAAAATAATTCTACTATTCACAAACAACTATTAAACAATTTTTTAATTACACAAAAATGAATACAAATATATCACAAGATACTTTTTTAATACGACAAATTAGGTAATTTTTACCTTTTACAAACCATATCATTTTTTTACATTTGTTATATCCACGCAGTAGCCGTCTTACCTAATCATTTTAGGTTTATTTTGTTTGAATTAGAAAATACTGATAACAAATTGATATACACAAGAATGAATAGGTAAGCACATCCAAAAATCTCATCCGATTTCCACTTCAATTCCACACGCTTTATTTTAAACCAAACTGATTCGTATCAGAATTCAAATCAGTTATAATCGCTTCATTATGAAAAATATCATACAGTTATGTATGGTAATAGGTGTATTTGTTTGCGCTACTGAGATGTTGCCCGCGCAAAGTTCGCCTCTGACCATGAAAATCCTCGAAACCAACTCAACGGACAATCAATTTTGCTTTTACGTCCATGCCAACACCTCCGAACAAGCCAATACCATCAGCATATTCGCTGATACTAACCCACAAGACAACAACACACAAGGCACTATAATGACCGAATGCCTAAATGACGATGTATGCCGCACCAAAATTTGCTACAACAGACCCGGCGTCGCTCCCGTAGAAACGCTGATTGAGTGTAAGGTCGTTACTCCAACGGTTTCCGCAATTGACGGATGTACGGTGGTCATTTACCCACTCGGTTATCGAGAGCAGGAGCCGGCAGATGTAAGCATTATCGCCGATTGCGGATTCACTTCACCTTGCGACCCTGCCAATCTCAATCCTGCGGATATTACACATCTTACGCTGGGTGTTCCACGCCAAGACGGTGGTTTTGATTACGCAGCCCACACCGGATTTTTCGCTGATATTGAATGGTATAATGAAGACAGGGAACTCATTCATTCGGGTGCATGGACAGATAAACCGAATGAGGTAGCCTACGTACAAATCAATCATTATCAGACGTTTGGACCTGTAATGTCAGGTATTGGCAATACTATTGGCGGTGCAGGTGTGTCATTCAGGTATAGCACTTATCCGAATGATAAACAGGCTGTTCAATCGCTCACGCTCACCAACTTTCCCAATCCGTTTCCTGAACAAACAACGATTCAATTTGACCTGCCGGAAGATGCACCCGTTACACTGACAGTGTATAATATCGCGGGTAAAGTTGTCTCCAAAATTTTAGACCATCAACCACTTTATCGAGGTACGCATCAGGTGAATTTTGATGGTAGTGATTTACATACAGGTCTTTATTTTTACACCATTCAAGCCGGAAATTATACAGGCACACAACGTATGAATATAATTCGATAAAACTTCTGATTTCTACGCGACTTAAACATTGATTATTTAACTAAGTTTGGCTACAGTTTTATCTAAAAACCTATAAGGTCTTGAAGACCTTATAGGTTTAATTTTCAGTATTTTATACTCAATTTTAATTAAAAAGTTCTCCATCAAAACACATGTAGCCAAACCCAAAACCTATCTATGACTTTCTTCAGAACCACATTCACCTTACTCCTGATGACCTTTGGTATTGCAGTCATCGCTCAACCTCAAAAAACTCAACAAGCATCCGGCGGTTGCGCCATTGAACAAGCCACCGAAGCTATGTACAAAGCCCACCCCGGCTTGCAAGAACAAATGAGTATGCAACTCCAAAATTTGACCAATCAGCCACAACTCAAATCCGGTATAACGGGCGATGTTGTGCCGGTTGTTTTTCACATCATTCCTACACCTTGCGGTGAGACAGTTGCTTTTACGAAAGCCGAATTGCAGAGCATTCTTAATGATGTCAATACGGATTTTGCGGGGCAAAATACAAGCGAGTATAACGCAGGTATTGACCCGACTTATTACAACATTCGTGCAGGCGATGTGGGCTTGAGATTTCGACTTGCTGAGATTGACCCGTATGGCAATCCGACAGATGGTCTGACACGCCCGACTACTTCTATTTTTTCCCGCGACGGACTCAATTTACAAACACCTTTAAAGGACATTGTACAGTGGAATCCGGCGCGCTATCTCAATGTGTGGATTGTGCAAGATTTGGCGGGAGCTTCGGGTGTGGCACAGTATCCGATTACTGCCGACAACCTACCGGAAGTAGATGGCATCGTCATGGATCACGACTATATGAGAACGGGCAATGCCACAGGGCGCGATAATATTTTGACACACGAAATCGGGCATTGGTTGGGCTTATTGCATACTTGGGGCGATTTTTATTACCCTAATTCTTGTCCGCCTAACGCACCCACTTACTGCGACTGTGACGATTTGGTGAACGATACGCCAATCAACTTGGGTTACATCAATACGGTTTGCCCCTCTCCCCTGCCCAATACCTGCGGTAGCGGCGCGAATGACCTGCCCGATAATATTCATAATTTCATGGATTACGGTTGCGAAGTGATGTTTACACAAGACCAAAAAACGCGCATGTGGAACGTCATCAATAACAATATCGCCAACCGCAGCGATGCCGTTACGACGGATAGCGATATAAGTGTTTTTATGGACAATCATCCGAATAAAAATAATGCTAAATTATATTTGGATAAAGTCGTTTTCAGGGAATCCGATAGTAATCCGGGTACGATTCCAGAGACAGGTATCATCGAATTACGCGATTGTAACGGATGTTCTTTTTCGAATAATATTAATAATCAATTTACGACAACAGGGCTGCCGCCATACATTAGCACTACGCTCACAAAGGTTGGAAATCAACAAGCTCAAATTAGTTTCAGCGTGGATGTCACCAATCCATATGTTCACGAAAGTGACATTAAAAATATCAGCATTACCCTTAATCAAAATGCTATCATTGGCACTTCTCAGGTCTTTAATAATCGTACGATTGGCGGTTTGAAAATTGATTTTAGAAAAGGCGGTTTGGCTTTCACCGACCAATCTTCCGGGACTTTTGCTACTGATGATTTTACGGCTGTTTTTATTCCTTACTTGGGTATAGAAGTCGGTTTTACAAGACAATTTGTGAATGACGGTAGCATACGCATGTATAGTTTGGGCACTTTGGAAGCTGCTGTAATCGGTAATAACTCTACTTACATCAGACGTTTCGGCGACAATCAAGATGTCAGCAATGCCGTCTTTCGCGAACTCACAGGAGGCAGCCCCAACGACCCTAATAATTTGATTATATACCAACCGGGCGTTTATACCGATTGGCTCAATCAAACGGGTTATGTGGGCATCAAACATCCATTCTGCGACATCTATTATGCATGGATTAAGATAGAGGTCACTGCTGATAATGTCAATATTTTGGAAACGGTTATCAATCTTGATGCTGGACAACCTCTCAATACAGGACAACTACCCATTGACTATTGCACACCGAGTATCACTACCAATTCAAATGGGATGCATTTCACCAATGTTTCCCTAGCACAAATTGATAATGATTCGGGCAATGAAGGTTATGGAAATTTCGTCGGTAATTCAACTAATTTATCCAATTCAACTGCATACACATTGACACTTACAAAGCCCGCCAATAATTGGTCGATGTATTGGAGAGCATGGATAGATTATAATCAGGATTTTGATTTTGATGATCCGGGTGAACAGATTCTTGCTACCACGACTGCTAATAATAATGTTTCACAAAATTTCACCGTACCCGTGAATGCCACTGCAGGCGTGACACGTATGAGAGTAGCGATGGGCTATGAGCCTTCCAATTCGCCCCCCGACCCATGCGGCGATAATATCAGCTTGGGTGAAATGGAAGATTACACCGTCATCATTGGTGGTGCGGCTTGCAATGTTGGTGCATCTTGTGATGACAATAATGTTTGTACGACCAATGATGTATTGGATTCAAATTGTAATTGTGTAGGTACATTCCAAGACTCAGATGGCGACGGCACTTGCGATGCCAACGATGAATGTCCCAACGACCCGAATAATAATTGCAATGCACAAAGCTACTGTCAATCAGCAGGTAGCAATACAAATTATGAATACATTCAAAATGTAAATGTTGCAGGTATCAACAATACATCGGGCGATAATGGTGGTTATGCCGACTTCACCGCACAAACTGCCAATGTCAATTCAGGTGCGAGTTATACGATAATCCTGACGCCCGGTTTTGGTACATCCAGCACCTATACCGAACATTGGAGAGTGTGGATTGACTTCAATAAAGATGGCGATTTTACGGATTCGGGAGAAGAACTATTGAGTCAAAGCAGCAACGCTGCTATTACCTCAGCCATTAGTATCCCTCCATCAGCACCAAGCGGTACCACACGTATGCGAATCACCATGAATTATAGTAGCTCGGTCACTTCTTGCGGTGGATTTACCTATGGCGAAGTGGAAGATTACACAGTCAATATCAGCGGTTCGTCTTGCAATGTGGGTACTCCTTGCAATGATAATGATGC
>JAHDEO010000035.1:19737-27562 GCA_020628725.1 Saprospiraceae bacterium | reverse complement strand
ACCTGATGAAGTAACTATTGGAATGTTAAAAAAGAAGGTGCAAGAAAATCCTGATGTGAAGGGCTATATTTTTGATGGTTTTCCACGTACGATACCACAGGCAGAGGCTTTGGATGCGATGTTGATGGCTGATAGCCAAGAAATTACATCGTTGATTGCACTTGAGGTGGATGATGAAGAAATCGTTAAACGCCTACTCAATCGCGCTAAAACATCAGGGCGTAGCGATGATGCCGATGAGGGTATTATTCGTAATCGCTTGAATGTTTATAAAGATACGACGGCGGTTGTCGCAGGACATTACAAGAAGAAAGATAAGACTGAAACCGTCAATGGTATCGGTACAATTGAAGAGGTCTTCGGAAGATTGACAGAGGTGATTGACCGTGCGTTGGTTGCTTAATGAAGTTTAAGTTTAAGAACAAATTTAAGTTTAAATTTCTTTTTATATGTTTTTCTCGCGAAAAAATAAAAGCATTGACAATCAACTTATTTATGTGATTGTCAATGCTATTTTTATGCTATTTTGTGTAAATGTGCTGACCGCACAATGCAGATATATTCCCAAAACAAATCAAACACAAACGCGTCATCAAATCATAGTTGGTGGTTACGGAGTGTCAAATACCCTCACTGCGAAAGCTCGTAAATCCGACGAGCAAATTTTCCTTGATATTCATTTTGAGACACAAGAAGCTGAATTTTCCATTAAAAAAGACGCTACACTCACATTGGTACTGGCGAATGGAGAAACTGTCGTTTTACATGCGGTAGAAATGCTTCATTCGGATGCTTACCAGACGTGTTGTGATACCGTCTGGCTGATGCAAGTAGCTTACTTGCTCCCTGAAAATTATTATTCATTAATCACAGGAAATAATCTTACCGAAATTCACATCGAATTAGATAATCGACTGGAAACCTTTGTTTTAAAAAATAAAAAACAAGGTAAAATCAGCAACTTACTTCGTTGCATTAATTGATTTGCTCTGCCAAATCATACAACTTGTACTTGATTCTTGCTCTTGTACTTGTACTTGTACTTTATTTAGGAACCCTCGACGATATACCATTATTCACATCCCAAAATATTTTATCCTGCCCGCTTATATCGCCATCTAAATCAAAATCAGTCAGCAAATACAAACCAAATAAACCATTATCTTCCGTCCAAAGTGCTTTATCTGTACCGTTAATATCGTAACTCACCACATCATTTATTTGTGAAGCGTCACCGGCAAACATTACCCAGTTATTCGCACCGATTTCCTTTTGACCAAAACTGGTTGCATCTCTATACGAATCTACCACCCGAAAATCGTATGTCAAAGAACGCCCGGAGATAGCTATCGGCGCAGGAGACATCACGCCCATATGATTACGATGTTCGACAACAATATAGAGTGGCGAGGGCGCGCTATTGGTCAAGACACAATCATCTACAAATTGTATCGTGCCATCTTGTAATATTAGAGCAGCGGTCATCTTGATTTCAGTGGCTTTGTCAATGCCTGTTCGGAAAGAAACCAACACCCAATCTACTACGTCGGGACTATAATCAGCATTGGTGAAAGCTGCACCTTCCGTACCCATGTAATTCCACGGCGCAACAGCATAAGGCTGTCCGGTTTGGGTGGATGAGCTTTGTCCGGGCAATACTTTTAAGAGTGTATTGAGGTCGGTACGCATACTGGCACCATCGCTGTACGGACCTTCGAGCCAAGCGTATAGTTCAATGTCAAGACAAGGAGCTTCTACATTGATGTATACCGTTCCATCCGAGCAGGACTGCGGTATACCATCATCGCAGACGCGATAAGTAAACGAGTCAACACCTGCAAAATTAGCATTGGGGAAGTAAAAATAAGTTCCGTCACTCTGCAATATAGCACTACCATTTTGCGGGTACGTGATAGGATTCATCATCATTGTCAGATTATTTCCTTCTATATCCGTATCGTTAAGTAGTAAATTACCTGTCGCAGTGCTGTCATTGCTGACGATGATACTGTCGTTGCCGACGATAGGTACATCATTTACAATGACTACATTGATAGCAACCTCCTCTGTACTACAGAAAGTCGGTTGCCCGTCATTACATACACGATAAGTGAAATTATCTGTACCCGAAAATTCAGCATCGGGCGTGTAGTTAAAACTACCATCGGAATTCAAAACCAGCGTACCATTAGAGACATCATTAATTGGTGTGGTTACTAAAGTCAGATTATTGTCGTAAGGGTCGCTATCATTGGCTAATACATTGTTTGTCAATGTATCATCTTCATTTATTTGATAAAAATCAAACATCGTATCAGGATGGTCGCTACATATATCCACAACAATGTTTTGATTGATAGTATCTACACAATGCTGGTATTCGATAACAAGTTGTGTAACAAATGTACCCGAAGTACTCCAATAAGTAGAAGCATTTTCTCCTGTAAAGGATGATGGATTACCTTGTCCGAAATACCATTGATAAGTTGCATTGGGAATTCCAACATTAGGCGCAAATGAGGTAGGCGTTAGATAACACACCGCCCCCGGAACAACAATACCATTGGTAGGACATGCCTGCTGTTTTACGGCTAATGTAAACCAATTATCGTCGTCAAATTCGACATCGTTAAACGTGATAATATTTCCGGAAATAGTGCGCCCTTGAAAATGTGTACGGGCATTAGAAAAATCGCCATCATCACTATCTATCAGCACAGCAAAGTCATTCAAATCACTCAAATCCAGTCCCAATCCGCTTAGATCAAAACTAACATTGACCTTGCCTACATCGCCCGTTTCGGTGACGCGCCATGTGCGTGTAAGGCGTTCCCGCGTAGTACCCGGAACTTGTAAGGTAGTAACTGCTGTGGTATTCCCATCATGTCCCCACACTAAAAAATCGCCTTGATTCAAACCATCGGTAGTTTCCATTTTGACTATTGACCCGGCGTCAAAACTCATGGACTCGCGTTGGAGCAGGCATTGGGTTAAATCCATACCGACACCTGCAATATTATAAGGATAACTGCCATGTCGATAGTATACATGGTTACTCACGTCAATGGTGATTCCGTATTTTATTGAGAGGTAAGATTCTATGTGATGCCGTTCATCATCTGTTAGTATTTTATCGTAGATAATTAATTCGGCTAAATCACCTTTCCAGTGATTGGATGTTTCATTGTCACCACCGTTTCCATCAAATTCTTGCCCAATAGAAGCTCTATCTGCACCAGAGCTACTCATACTAGTTGTCCAGGGAACAGATTGGACACTATTGATGTAACCCTCTACACGAATATCAGGCGTAATATTGCAGGATACAATAACTTCTTCGTTGATATAATTATTAGAAGAGAGTGCCGGAACATCATCATCGTAAATCAATTCTCCATTAGGTCGATGTCCGAATTTAATTCGATTGCTTCCGAGTAAATTAGTGGACAGGTAATAACCATTATCGATATCTGCTTTGGGGGCAATGGCAGCAAAAAAAGTGGCTTCACCGGACAAAGCATTTGCCACACTATTAATTTTCATCCAATCATCAATTCCATCAAATCTTACTACCGGATGCCCATTAATAACGTTGGTATAATATAGCGGGGCATCTGTATTGAGTGTTTGTGTAGCGTCGTTTTGATAGGGGCTTTGGTCAAACCACTGTTTTACTTTTTCAGCATCAAGCGGATCTTCTATACCTGCATTCGCCATCAACCAAAGTTTGAGATTGGCAAATGGTTCTCCCGGTCCACATACAATATCGTTGCTGCTACCGGGTGTTTTTACGCCTTGCAGAGCCATCCAGTTGATAGCATTAGCATTGTCAGAAACGGGATTAATCACAGAAAGCGAAGCCCCAAAACCATCAGCTCCCATGGGCCAAGGGCTACCGTCATCATATGCCACTGAATCTATCATGCAAGACAAGTCAGAATAGAGAAATAATCTATCGCTGTCATTATTCAATTCAAGACCGGGGACAGAAATAAAGTTGCTTACCGTAGGAAATTGATTAATAAATAAATTAACATTCTCTACAAGCACCAAGAAGTCTCCCGGCGCAATCACTATACCCACAGGAATGGTGTAGGATGTGTTTTGATAATGCAATTTCCAATCCGAAATATTTACTGAAGAGGACGACATATTGTGCAATTCCAGCCAGTCCCCCGAATCACTGCCTGAGTTGGGATTGTAATTAATTTCATTAATCACAATATCTGTTATCTGACCAATACAAGGGTCGCCTATGCCATTGGGCGCAGCAGGCGTACCATTGGGTGCATTGCCTTGTGTGGAAGGCACCCAACTACCTGCAAGGTCATTATTATATGTGGGGGAAATGAGTGATAGAGTAGGACCGGTCTGATTAGGTTCTGTGACCCAGGGCGGTGCATTATCATAGCTTACCATATCAACAAGGCAGCGATGTGCATCAAAAAGTCCCACAGTCTCCCCATTACTACTCATCCCGAAGCCAAGATTTCCGATATAATCATTGACCGAAGGAAATACATTCTTAAAGCTAAGGGTATCTCTCGCTATTACCAAAAAACCGCTGGCGGGTATTACTGTTTCGTTTGGTATCGTGTAGAAATTATTATTATCGTGAAATTCCCAATTTGAAATATCAATATTATTAGCGGTCGCATTGTGCAACTCAACCCAATCATCCGCAAAGGGGAAAAGCGGAGATTTATAATTTATTTCATTGATAATGATAGAATTAGGAATATTACAGGTGTTAAATGAATTGAGGTGTCCGGGTGTGCCGCCGTAATTGCCGGAGGCTGACCAGCTTGTACTTTCCGAATTATCGAGCGTAGGAGAGAGCAACGATAGTGTAGGTCCTCCGCCCGCCGGAGTACTTGCCCATGGACTGCCTACACCGTAATTAAGACCATCCACAGGGCATCCCGATTGATCGAGCAGCGCAATCATATCACCCGAACTGCTAAAGCCCAATCCCGTAGGTCCAACCACATTCACCCCCGGATGGGCAGCCTTGAATAAAGTTGTATCTTTTGCAAATACCAAGTATTCACCCGCAGCTATCATAGTACCTGCGGGAATGATATAGGTAGAATCCGAATCTACAATCGACCACCCGCTAAGGTCATAGGAAAATGGCGAATTATTGTACAATTCCAACCAATCATCTGCATTGAGGGCAAGAAATTCTTCTGTGTATTTGTAATTTATTTCATTGATAATAATTTCAAAAGATGAGATAGAACAGGTTAGCGTATTTTCGACACCCGGTGTGCCACACGTTCCTTGCGAATGCCGCCAACTGACTGCCAGCGCATTATCAAAATCAGGGTTTATTAATTCGAGTGAATATCCCTGACCATCAGCAAGGGTGTCCCACGTCATGACATCATTATACAATACACTATCAATGAGGTTGTTAAATGGGTCGGATAGCGCAATGTACTCGCCGTCATTGCTCAATTTCCCATCGTAATCTCCATCCGGTCGAAAACCATATTTGTCAAAAAAAGCCGTACTATCACGCGCCAATACAATAAAGCTATCCGGCTGAATGATTGTATTTTTATCAAATGTAAATCGGATACCTTTTGTAAATTTCACATCCGCCAAATAAATTGCATCCGGTCCATTATTTTTTATTTCAATAAACTCATAAATATCACCATCGTCTGCGACGATTGAATCCGCAGGATGATAATTTATCTCATTGATAACAAGGGGCGAATAATCTTGTGGAAAATAGAATACTACGGGACAAGATGCACTCCATTCCGAATTGAGCAAGACTCGCGCACGCACCTCGACCACACCTCCGGACAATGTAAAAGGTGTAGTATATTGCTGTGCAGAAGGAGATACACCACCGCCGGAGGTACGGGGGTCAGTGCCATCCGTCGTGTAGTAAATCGTACCTTGATTGTTGGGATTGAGCAGTGTAAGTTGAAAACCGGGAAATACCTGTCCGCCAAATTGACTGTAAACAGGCGGGTCGAATGTGGGGTAGTACCCCTGAGTTACTAATTCATTGAGTACAAAATTGCTTCGATTAGGGAAATAATCATTCAGATACCAATCGACATTATTGAGCCAATCAGCTTGGCTATCGCCCCAGCGCGCAGTTTCGGCAATGACACCTTTTCTCATTTCGCTAACGCGATATTGAAAACGTTCGGTTGCTTTTTGCGTAGTTAAAGCACCATCACGAAAAAAGTGTTTATAAATCCTATCTCGCATAATTATTTCAAAATCAGAATTTTGCATAATTAGTGAGATATTAAATCCGGCACTAAAGGCAAGCTGCGGATTACTGTAGGTATTCAATAACGTTCTATCTAAATCCCATTGAAAAAACTGAAATTTTTCATTCGGAGCGCGTCGGCGAGCCATGTACCAATTGTTTTGGGGCCAATCCGTATTGCCTTGATACCACGAAAGTAAGTGGTAGTCGATATAGTTTTCAATGTCTACATCTTCTGCAAAGCCGGTGTAGTTGCCACTCGTTAGTTTGGCATTGGCGGTCGTCCATGCGGTGGATGTACCTTCTACGACTACACCATTTTTGATGATGTCGTATTCTTCTTTTTTACCACCTCGATATTCTTCCTGAAAACTCTCATCGGGCAATTCATGAACGTGGTACATGCCATTATATTCACCATTGACGTAGACATGCATGTATGTGCCATGCGGAGCGTCCCATCCCATCGCCAGTTGGCTATCATATCCCCAACGATTACGAAGAAAAACAGTCGGTCCGATTTGCCACCAAGTGCTATTGACGATGTTGTCCTGAGAACCGTAACGGAGATTTATTTTATCAAATTCATTGGTGACAAAATCACTATACGGGGTTTCCGAAAAAAGGTCATATTCGAGCTTTTTGGGTCCATATTGTTCCTGAAAATAGAGGCGCATGGTCTTCTTAGGATAGATATTGGCATCGCCGCCATTGGTGTGACGAATTCCTGTATTTGCCTGATAATTTCCATCCCCGTCAGGGTACAAAAACTCGACTGACCCGCGCACAGGGTTGCCCGAATTTATCACAGAATCTGTGACAATAGAAATGGTTGGAATATCCAGTAAAGATTCTGTTAATTCTTGATTTATTGCAGCATCTAAGACCTCATCGGGATAGATATAGGAATGCGTGACGACCTCCGTAGTGTCTGTAAGCGTATAAGCCATAGCACGTACCAAGGTGGTCGTATCCATAAAAATAGGGAGGGTGTAGGTGATTCCATTACCGGGGCTCGGCTCTGAACCATCCAACGTGTATACTACGGTAGCACTTGGTTCGTTTGTCTGAATATTGACAAACAAAGGTGCGTCGTAAAGTCCTCTATTTGTGCTAAAATTAACATTTTCAACAGGTTGTGCATGTGCTGTTAGGGTAATGATGCACAATACCCATACAAGGTAAATCTTGTCGTTCATGTGTCTAGCCTTTGTTTTGAAGAGGCAAGGGTACTGTTTTTTGTCCGATTCATTTGCGGTTTATGATGTCTCTGAAAGACACGGATTGGTAAAAAGCAAGGTTTTACAAATAAAATCAAGACACAAACATGCACTTTTTGAGACAGGAATTTTTCGTTTTTTCTCAATATCGAACTAACAAAAATCGGGGGTGTTTTTATGAAAACTAAACATTTTTAAGACACAAATATGCTTGTCACAAATGATGAATTATGCTAACAACATTCTCCTCAACTACAGCGTACTTTTAATATGTATCTAACTGATGTTACTGCGTAACGTCAGTGTCTATATGGCATAGCTATAAATATCAAAAACAATCACGATTTTGAGCAATACCAACTATATA
>JAHDEO010000035.1:13416-19637 GCA_020628725.1 Saprospiraceae bacterium | reverse complement strand
GGCATAGCTATAAATATCAAAAACAATCACGATTTTGAGCAATACCAACTATATAACTCAAGTTGCGGATAACCGCGAACTTGAGCAAATTCCAAGCACCAAATTCCAATAAAATATCGCGAAAAACACGTTCGAATTGGTCTCGAAAGATTTCGGGATGTTTTTGGGAATTTTTCAAGTTGTTCGCAACTTGAATTATATATAAAACATGGTTAAGATGCTGATCCAATGTATAATAATAGAACAACGCTAACATACGACAATCCTTCTTCTAACTTCATTGATACATTCTTCGAAGACAGTCCTATCTGTATGATGATTCTCGGATATGATTTGAGTGTTATTGCTGCAAATAAGAAATTTTATTCTTCCTTTGAATATTCAAAAGAAGAACTATCTCCGCTAAATTTTAGAGACTTATTGGCAGATGATTCGGATATTTCTACAAAACACTTCATTAGCCAGTTGCAAGTATGTAAAAAAGCCTATGCGAGTTTGCGATTAGCTTATAAAAAATCAACCGATGAGCTTATCAATGCGATTACACATGTTAGAAATCTTACCGGAAACACATTTGAAAGTGGGCGTTATGTGCTGACGTTTGAGTTGTGCTCAACCTCTTCAAAAGAAAAAGAGTATCAAATGACTCGCGAGGCGATGTCTGCTATCAATCGTGAAATGGAACTTTCTCCTGATGAGCGTTTTTTAGATAAATTGGTACGCGGTATTTCCGAAACACTTGATATTCCATACGTTTTAGTAGGTAAATATCAGGAAGACGAAAATTCTATTTTGGCGCAATCGTTCTGGATGAAGGATAAATTTATTCAAGACTTCAAATATGGTTTGGATTTCACGCCATGCGAGTTAGTCATCAAAGAAGGTGTAAAAAAAATCTTTCAAAAAGATGTTCAAAAATCATTTCCCAAAGACCAAGATTTAGTTGACCTTGGTGTGCAAGGTTATATTGGTTTGCCCTTGATAGACGCTAATTATAGAGTAGTCGGGCATATTGTGGGAATGGATACCAATCCACTCGAATATACAGATTTGATGTCGTCTTTACTTCAATTGTATTCTACACGAATAGTCGCTGAGTTGGAGCGTATTAACAATGAAAATGCATTGAAGGAAAAGGAATCTCACTACCGTGCTTTATTTGATAATGGCTTTGACGGGATTATGGTATACGATATTTTTCAGGGGCAAATGAAAACTTGGAATAACAAGTTCTTAGAATACATGGGAACGACAAATGAGGTGGCAAAAGCCAATCATGCGAGTTTTTATATGCCTGAATATCAGCCTGACGGAGAAAAATCAATGGAAGTAGCGCATCGGCATCTGATACAGACATTTAAGGAGGGCAGAGCCACCTATGATTTTATGCATCGAAAAGAAAATGGTGAATTGATGCATACGCAGAATACGGTGATTCGACTGCCTGCGCCATCAAGTCATTTGGCAGTATATATTTTCAGAGACATCACTGCAAAAAAGAAAGCAGAAGAAGCCCTCAAAGAAAAAAATCTCGAACTTCAAAAATACATCGACTCCAATTTGCAGTTGGAAAACTTTGCTTATGTCGCTTCGCACGACATGAAAGAACCGCTTCGCAACATCGGTAATTTTACGCAATTACTCCACCGTCGCTACCATAGTTTGATGGATGAGGATGGCAAAGAATTTATCGACTATATCATCAAGGGCGTGAAAAGTATGAATCTGTTGATAGATGATTTACTATCCTATTCGCGTGTAAATTCACTGGAATATGACATCGTAGACACGCGTACAGATGATATTCTATTTTTGATTAATAATAATCTAAATGAAGTCATAAAAGAGCGAGAAGCCGTATTAAGCATCAAAAATATCCCTAAAACGATTCGTGTGAATAAAACGATGTTTACCCAACTTTTTCAAAATCTCATTGCGAATGCTATCAAATTTACCCCGCTTGGCACTCCTCCTCAAATTATAGTTGACACCTTGGATGAAGGCGATTTCTGGCAGTTTTCTATACAAGATAATGGCATAGGTATCGCTCCCGAATACCACGAGCGCATTTTTGTTTTATTCAAAAAACTACACAACAAAACCAAATACGCAGGTACGGGAATAGGCTTAGCGATTTGCAAAAAAATTATAGAAAAACACGGAGGAAGAATCTGGGTAGTATCCGAAGTAGGCAAAGGGGCTACATTTCATTTTACGATTCCGAAATAATGGATAATTTATAATGGATAATGGATTTTGTTTTCGCTTTGCGAAAACCCTTATAAGAATTAATCGTTATCCATTATCCATTATCCATTATCCATTATCCATTATCCGTTATCCGTTATAAATTATTGTCGTCCGTATGTGTCATTGAGTTGAGTTTGGAGGTTGTTGAGTTCATTGATGAGCGTTTGAAGGTCTTGATTTTTCTGCTCGATTGCCATGATGAGTGTATTGACCGTTTCGTGGTCTTCAGGCGTCATCTCATCTTTGTAAGAGTTTTCGAGTTCTTGTTGCATCAATGCCATATCACTTACAAAAGTCTGTAATTCAATGCTTTTAGCCTCTACTTCTGCTTGCAAATCATTGGTCGGTGCTTGAATTTGAACACCGGTAGTAGACTCGCCGATGAAAGATGCCATAAATGGAATATTATACTCAAATTGAAATTCTATCGGATCGCTGAACGAGCCATTTTTCGTAATACGTGTACCGATGGCATTCTCCAAATTCGTCTCTACTTTCACCCCTCTCGGTGTAAATACAATCAAAGAAATCGCCTCATTGATAGCTTTATCTCCCATCACAATTTCATTGTTCAAACCCGGCATTTTGACGATGAATTCGCCCTTGCTTTTACCTGTCATCACTTCGTAGCGACCAATTTGCATGAGACTTTCCAATACTTCTGAGCTAACGCCATTTTCATGCACCACATCCACTAAAATTCGCAATTTATCATTGTCCCATTCTTTAACAGCCGCAGGGATGTCGATATTCAACAAGATAGTTGAGCTGTTTTCAGGGTCTACAGTCTTGACATAAGATGTTTGTTCTTGTGCTGTCGCAAAATGTGCCATTACTACGCAGCAAAAGAGTATAAATAGATTTTTCATATTCGTTTTGATAATTAAAAATTAATAAATGATTGTTAACGGCAATTTACCGAAAACCGTACCAAAGCAATGCTACAATGCTTAAATGCGATAATGCTATAATGAAAAATCATCATCGCGTTCATTGTTCGCGCAAATTTAAGTCATTTTTATGAACTATTTACAGACACGCATACGAGTATTTTACCCCGTTAACAAAGCAAATTCCAAATTCCAAAAAACAAATTCCAATTAATCTCATACATGCTTGGAATTTGGAATTTATAGTCGTTGTTGCACTTTTTCGCTACTTAAAATTTTGAAAGCGTCGGTGGTTTTACAGGAAGTGTTGCCATAGTCGATAGTAATTTCGCCTATTGTATCGGCAACTTTCAGTGCTTTGGTGTTCAATGCCTGATTGCGACGACCAATGGCGATGAGCGCATAGTTTTGCCCTTCTTTGACCCAGTTGGATGCATTTTGAATTTCTATCTCAATGATAATCAGGTGTTTGGAAAAGTAGTTATTATTGAGGGTTTTGCTGCTTTTGGCAAGGACACATACGCAGGCGTAGCCTACGCGTCGCACAAATTCGGGTTGCCCGGAGGCTGTCCATTCATTGGCTTTTTCGAGCAAAAATGGTGTTTTGGCAACCACATTTTTAGCAAAATAATCCGCCAAATCAAACGTATGAATTTCTTTGACTTGCTTATCCAGTTGTTCGGGCGTAATCTTTTTGGGTTCTTCGGTGAGCGTTGCCAACAACTTTCCTTCGTGTACTCCGCTATTCCACAATTCAAGTGCACGCTCGTGATCGCGCTTGGCTTCACGGGCGATACTTCGCAACTTCGTCAATCCTACCGCATATACTTTGTCAGAGATTTTGCCGGCTCCATTCAAAGTTCCTGCGTGTTTTGGATTCGATAGCTCGATTACTTGGTTTATGATGTCCTTAGTCGTCAAATCAATTCATTAGTTAGAGGTCAGACCGCTTTGCTGTCAGAACATTTTATTGTCAGAAGTCAGATAAGAAAATATCTAATACTTTAAAGCAATGTGGTCTGACTTCTGACCTAAAATCTTTAGTGACAACGAAAGTAAAGATTCTCTTTCAACGAAAAAAGATTAATGTGAAATTAATTTAAATAATTGAGAATGGATGACGAATAATGGACAACGGACAACGGATAATGTATTTTGTTTTCGCTTCGCGAAAACCCTGAATTATCCATTGTCAATTATCCATTAATCACGATTCATTAGAAAAACGAAATTTTTCATCATAGGGAAAGACATCTATCAACTCACCGTTTTCGATTTTTTGTTGTGTATTTTTCCAAAAATCAATATCATATAAGTCGCTGTGCAATTCGTTGAAAATGCGTTTGGTGTGATTATTCGGGAATAAGAAGCGTTGAAATTCTTCGGGGAAAATATCATCCGGTCCGACGTGGTAATAGGGTTCTGCGGAGAATTCTTCATACTCGTTTTTCGGTTCAGGAATTCTTCGGAAATTATAATCCGTCAAAAAACCAATTTCATCATAATCATAAAAAACGACTCGTTGGAGGCGGGTTACACCGAAATTTTTCAGCAATAAATCTCCGGGAAATATATTTACAGAAGCCAATTCCTTAATCGCCTTGCCGTAGCCATCTATGACGACTCTCGCGTCTTCTTCACTCGCATTTTGCAAGTAAATATTGAGTGGCGTCATATACTTTTCAACAAATACATGACTGATTTTTAGTAAATTACCATCACACGAAATTTTAGATGGTACGAGCTTTTCCAATTCTTCAATTAATTCATCATCAAAGCGACGTTGGTCAAAAACAAGATGCTCAAATACATGCGAATCGGTCATGCGTCCTACGCGGTCGTGCTGACTAACGAGGCGATATTTCTCCTTCACAATCTCTTCGGTGACTTTCTTAGGCGGTGCAAATTCATCCCGAATCATCTTGAACACCATATTATACGAAGGCAAATGAAATACGACCATCACCATCCCTTTGATACCCGGCGCGATGGTAAACA
The DNA here is from genome assembly GCA_020628725.1 of Saprospiraceae bacterium. Taxonomy (GTDB): domain Bacteria; phylum Bacteroidota; class Bacteroidia; order Chitinophagales; family Saprospiraceae; genus JAHDEO01. The sequence goes on along the minus strand of JAHDEO010000035.1, from coordinate 14,499 downwards.
TATCATCCGAACGAATTAAATGCCGCTGAAAATCACGATAAAAAACCGTTTTGCCATGTTTCTCGAAACCAATAGAATTATAGATTTCGCCCATCCGCTTGGTGGGAAAAATGGGTTTGAGAAAATCCACCGTTTCGCTCACAATATCCACATCCACCAAAAAATAAGAACGATGATAACTAAATATCGAACTGACATGATTTTGGTCAAGTAGCAGCGTATCAAAGAATATCCCGCTCTTGTGATGTAAAAGCGGCAACACAAACGGAATAAAGCTATCGTGAATGTACAATCTGCCGATGATGTACGCAGCTTTATTGCGATAAAAAACTGACTTTAAGATTTCAACTTTAGTATATTTCCAATGGACATGGAGAGCATTAAGTTTTGCTTCTAACGTTTTGGTAATGAATTGAATATCTCGTTCCAAATTTTCGTAGGGCGCATCAAAAGGATATAGCGAGATGATGCGTCTAACAGTGGTTTCAACATCATTCGTAAAATCAAAAGTATGATAAATCGGGTACACAGATTTGAATTCGCGGTACGTGCCTGTTGAGTGTACAAACATCGTTTCGGGGTTGGCACTCAAGCCTTGATTGGAATGTCGAAAGATAGAATTGTAAAAGGTCTCAGCAATATTTCGGGTGTTGAAATTACGGATTTCATCAAAAAAATTCTGCTTGACTTCTATCCAGAATTGCGGGTTTTCCTCATCGGCGGTAGTCTTGCTCAAAAAGTCGCGAACTTCGCTCGTCGTCTCATTCACGATGCGTCTATACAGCACACTCCGCTCGCGCATATCTTCCTGCAAGCCCAACCAATCCCGATTTTCAAAACGTATTTTCGCCCGCTTGGTCACGCGCTTAAATTGATGGTAGTAATGAATATAGGCTTCCAAAATCATAAAAGCCGTTTCGTATGGCACGAGTTTATTGAACATATGATGAGAATGAGAATAGAAATACTAACTAATGTTATGCAAAACACTTGATTGGGATGTTCAGTTGCAGTTTTTCAAACAAATTGTCCACGGCGTCCAGTCCACAGACCACTGCCGGACGTGAAGCAGGCTTGCGTTTG
>JAHDEO010000035.1:953-13406 GCA_020628725.1 Saprospiraceae bacterium | reverse complement strand
TGTAAAATTTTTGTTTTTGGAAATCCGAAACGGTAGACGCGGCAAAAAAGAAACCCCGTAGAGAAAATTCATGAATTTTCTCTACGGGGAAAGGATTCCTGTCTTAACTGGATATTAAAGGCAACTTGTAACTCAATGTCTTCGCCAAATTGATAGTTGAGAATGCATAATTAATAATTTACTTTACGTTATAATTTATAATTAACTAATTTTAAATTTTTTATGAAATAAAAAATAAATTAATTATCAACTCTCAATTATCAATTATTCATTTGGCGAACATATTAGTAACTGATTTGAGGTTATTATCCAGAATGTTTCAATCCATATCCGGCGGATAGATAAAATTAGGATGAAAATGAAATTTTAACTTGCAAATATCATAGACACCTCCTTTTCGATAAAGAGGCTCCATCCATATAATTTCTTGTGAATTAAGAAGAAGATACAATCCGATTAGATATAATATGCGAGTTACTTTATGTTTCATTGGACATGAGATTTAAGATTTGTAGTTATCTACAAAATAATAAAAAACATATCATAAAATCAAATTATTACAATAATTTTGATTAAAAAAACTCACCTACCCGCACCTCAATCCTAAAGGACGCCCCACGCAAAATAAAGCGTGTAGAGCTATCCCTTTAGGGAATTAAAGGGTGCGCGTAGGCAATTTCCCCAATCAAAAATCACCTCGGCACATTAGAATTAAAACCATTATTATCTCCCCAATACGACTTATCATCGCCATTTGTATCGCCATTCAGGTTATAATCTGCCAATTGGTAGGCACCGAATACGCCATTGCCTTCTGTCCAAACGGTTTTATCATCGCCTTTGATGTCGTAGCCGGGAGCGTCGAAGGCTTGGCTCCCATCTCCTGCGAGCATGACCCACATATTCGGATACGCCTTCTGCCCTACTGACGTCGCAGTACGATAACTATCTGCCGACATAAAATCCCAAGCAATAAAATTCCCCGAAATCGTTACTTTTTCGGGGGATAGAATACCCATGTGATTGCGATGCTCGATTTGCACATAGACCGAATCGGGCAAGGTTTCTTCTGCCTCAAAAAGCGGTTCCAAAAACTGTACACGACCATCGCGCAGCAGCCATGCCGCCATTGTTTTCATCTTGGTATCGGCTGCAAATTCACTACGAAAATGCACCAAAATCCAATCCACTACATCCGCCGGATAATCGCTCATCGAAGCAGGCAGCGTCTCGCTTCCTGTATAATTAAAGGGCGCGAAATCGTAGGGTTGTCCGGGCGGCGTGGGCGTGTAAAGCGGACTTTCGGGCGTTTGTCCAGGCAGCAAGCCTCGCTCATTGAGTTCGGTACGCATATAGCCCGTCATCGGGTCAAAAGCCCCTTCCAAAATCACCCTCAAATCACCGTAAATCATATCACTCATCAGGTCGATGTCAAGGCGTTTTCCTGTGCTGGTTTTCCCCACTAAGGCAGGTTCAAAAACGAGGTGATTCACATCAAAATCCGACCACATTTGCTTGTAGCTTCGCGCTGTATCTTGCGCCAATTCGAGCGCGAGCGCGCGCGTGAGCAGATAAGCCGCCACCGACGTGCCGCTGTCCGTGATTTCCGCACCGCCGAGCCAATGCCCACGTATGTCCACGCCGGGTGCGGCTACATTGGTGTAGTTAGAGCCAAAATTTGCAAAATCTGCCAGTTGATTATCTTCACCCACCGCCGTAGTGGAGATGACATTATCGTAATTTTCGTAGAAAGCCGCCGGGTATTGCAAGGCTTTTGTGGTGGCTTTAAATTCGAGGGTATCATTGCCCACCGCCGATACCACAAAGATGCCTTTTTGCTGCGCCAACATCATCGAATTTTCAAATACGCTTGATTTATCGCCCTTATAGCCCGCGCTGATATTTATGATGTCTGCATTATGGTCTACCGCATGGTAAGTCGCACAAATCAGGTCAAAAAGCGTCCCTTTTCCGGCACTGTCAAAGGCTTTTAGCGGGACGATGTTCATATCTACATGTGTGGGTACATCCTGCGTGATGAGGCGTGCGCCATACGTGCCGTGTCCCTCGCCGTCTGTGATGTCATCGTCGATAGTAGGTCCTGTAAAATTATAGCCCAAAAAGCCCGGTGCATAACACGAATCATGCGGCGGATTTGGAATTGTAAAGGGCGCATAATCCCAATTTGTCGTATCCAAACCCGAATCTATCAAGTAAATATCCACCGGATGCGGATAGCTGCCCGCAGGTGCAAAGAAGCGTGCCCAATCCCACGTTTGCTCCGAAAATACACTCGCAGGTGTGAGTAATTTTCGATTGAATCCGCCATCTACATCGGCATCTTCGCCGACTACTGCACCGTCTTTTTTGGTATTGATTTCGACCAAAAGCTCATGCACATTCACTTCTTCGGGCACTTCCCACAAGCGCAAATCCCGATTGCAACTACAACTATCGACCACATAGCCACCATATTCATACAAAACTTCCAAAATTTCGACGACAAATTCAGGGTCAGTATAAAAGGGAATATCTAAAATAAATTGATTTGTAATAATCGGCTCGCCCGACAAATCGTAACCCTCTACATACACCTCAATCGGGTCGGAAATAAAGGTAACATTCGGCGTCAGCGATTCATCAATAAATCCGAAATAATACGTTCCTGCATCCGTTGTATCTGCATTTTCAATCGTATAAGTCGTATCGTATGTCGCATAATTAGGCGTGATAAAATCATCACCTTTTCGCCAAATGACACTTGGTTTGGGGTAAGGAATGGAAGGATTTGGAGAGAGTGTCAAATCCTCTCCTGCTTGTATAGTATGATATTGATTATCAGCATAATATTGTGGAGTAAATTGAAAATCGGGTAAATCTGTATTGGTACCGAAATTCGCTGAAATATCATTGTGAGAGAAATAATTTCGATGCGTGTAATATTCCGACAAAGGATTGCCTGAATCATTAAGCCCTACGGGAATGATACCACTTAATTTATTCTCATGGAAATGAGCAATTTCTAAATTTGTCTCTCCTAAAAAGGGAATATTTCCTGTGAGTTGATTTCCGTTTAAATAGAGTCGTCTGAGGTTGGATAAGTCTGTAAGTTCAGGGATATTTCCGCTTAAATCATTATTTTCAAAATTAACAACCACCAATTGTAATGTATTGGCAAAATCAGGCAAATTTCCGGTTAAATTGCTATTTGCCAACTCAATATATTTCAATTGTGGTGAGGGAATGTAGGGCATGTTTCCCGTAAATTCATTATCATTCGCATGAAAAAATTGCAAATTATACATGCCTGAAAAATCAGGTAAATCACCGCTAAAATCATTCCCCGGAATACTAAGTGTAAAGAGCGATGGCATATTAAAATTCGGCAATTCGCCGGAGAGTTGATTGACATTCAAAAGCATCGCCGTGAGGTTGGGGAAATTGAAATTGGGCAGGCTGCCTGATAATTCATTCAAAGATAAGCCCAAGTATTGTAATTTCGGAAAATTGAAATTCGGAACACTACCGCCTACGCTGTTATTGGTGATGATAAAACGCTCCAATTCAGGCAATTCCATGTATGGCAATGAACCACTCAAGCCATTTGCACTTAGGTCAATTTCAGACACGCCCTCATTTGAAAGTAGCGTCACGCCATACCAAGTCGAGACGGGTTGCGTCAAGTTCCATGAATTTATCCAGCTCGGTCCATTCGTCGAATTATACAATTTTACCAACTCCAATGAATCTGATAATAACCAACTACAATCGGTATTCAAGGGTTCAAGGTCGAAGCTGCGTTCTTCTGACCACGCGCCCCATGCACCGCCGATATTCGCACGGATTTTCCAACGCCAATCTTCCAAATTTGTATTATTGACGTAACCGAAACTTTCGTAAGTGTATTCGGAATCTGTAATTGTATTTATATCCAAGACAGGATTCACCGCACCGACGTGCTTGACATATAAGTTGTATTGCGTCGCGCCCGAACATTCCTCCCAATCAAAATACCAAGTCGTCGGATTGGATTGGGTGTTGCAGCCGTTGTCGAGTATATCGCCATTAGCGGGCGTATTCAAAGCGGGTGGACATGCACCGCAATCTGAGTTGAGTGGCTCAACATCGAAACTGCGCTCCGGCGTCCAGTCTTGCCACGCGCCACCCACATATGCACGTACGCGCCAACGCCAGTCTGAAAGCGAGGCGTTTGTTATATGACCAAAGCTCTCATAGGTAAATTCGGACGCCGTTATGGTTTGATTGTCTACGACGGGAATAGCGGCTGTCGTTTTTTTAACATATAGATGGTATTGGGTCGCGCCCGCGCAATCTGCCCAGTCAAAGTTCCATGTTATAGGATTGGCTTCGGCGTCACAGCCATTGTCCATTTCTTCGCCCGCAACGGGTGTGAGCAAAGCAGGAGTGCAGAGCAAATTATCTGCATATATATTGGTAGAAAAGAAATTAATGAGGCAACATAAGGTAATGATTAGTGCTGTAGATGCTTTCATGATATTGCTTTTTAAGTTTAAGTAGAAAAGATGTCAGACCATTTTATTGTCAGACGTCAGAGGTCAGACAAAAATACGCATAATAACATTTTTACATGTTTTAAAACTAAATTATCTGACTTCTATTAAATAAAAAAAGGGATGTCACATACGCGCGTATGCGATCATCCCTCATTCGTAAAAAAGAAATATCGTTTGGCATTCCCAATAGCCGACCCAAAGCCTCGAAGCTAAATTTGGACTGCTATAGGAATATAGTGCTTCTATTTTATTGTTGCTAAACATTGGATATTTCTTTTTTATACGAATACTGCTATATCCAATGTCCTCTGAAAAAGTCACCCTGAGCAATGCTAAAATGCTTAAATGATGAAATGCTACAATTAATGAGTGAATGTCTGAATTTTGAATAAGTGAATACTTTTAACCTGATAATAAGCTAATTATGAACATTTTTTACAAAAAAAATGCGATAACACATTATAGTATTATCGCATTTCAGCATTGTCGCATTATTTATTTAGACATCATAAATCGCGTCAATTTGGTCTTTATATTTCTTGCGAACGACGCGACGTTTGACCTTCATGGTCGGTGTTAATTCTTCGGTAGAAACATCCCATGGGTCGCAGAGTAAATCGAATTTTTTGATTTGTTCGATATGGCTGAAATCCGGATTGATTTCCTTGATAATTTCCTCGAACTTGGCGCGTACCTTTTCATTTTTCAATGTCTCAGGTGAAATGCAATACAAAGTCTCATTATGCGGACTTGGGTGCAAAGTGCAAGGCACATCATTGTCATCGCACCAATCTTTAAGAGCTTCCGCCGCCGGAACGATAAGTGCAGAAACGAATTTTTTGCCTTCGCCCACGACCATCATTTGACCAATGAGGAAATCCTCTGTGAAGCGTTTTTCAATTGGTTCGGGAGCCACATACTTACCGCCCGAAGTTTTGAGCAATGCCTTCTTACGTCCGGTGATTTTGAGAAACTCATTGCCTTTGCTATCCTTCACAAATTTGCCGATGTCACCTGTGTGAAACCAACCGTTTTGTATCACTGCGGCAGTTGCTTCGGGCTTGTTGTAGTAGCCTTGCATAATGTTTGGACCTTGAGCAAGGATTTCGCCTTCGCCTTCGCGGTAGTCACCGTCCGAAGGGTCGATTTTGAGGGTCACGCCTTCAAGCACAGGTCCCACCGTACCAAGTAATGCACCGTCTTTTTTGAAGCGACTCACCGTAAGTACAGGAGAGGTTTCGGTCAAACCATAACCTTCGCGTATCGGTACGCCTGCTGCCGAGAATACCCGCGCCATTTTTGCCGGACAAGCCGCCGCACCTGTAACGATACCTTTGACATTACCGCCGAGGGCTTCCCGCCATTTGCTGAAAATCAATTTATCGGCAATCTTCATTTTCATGCCGCTCAAGCCACCATAAGCCTTATCATATTCGTAATCATCAGTCATATCCAATGCCCAGAAAAACAGCTTTTTCTTTGCTCCGGTCAATTCCAATCCTTTGTTGTAAATTTTCTCATACACCTTCTCCAACAAGCGCGGTACAGTAGTGAAGAAATGTGGTTTTACATTCTGCAAATCCCCTGTTTCGCCACCAAGATTATCTGTACCTGTGTAGTAGATATTTACGCCACTCGCCATATAAACATATGAGACGTTGCGTTCAAAAATATGACATAAAGGCAGAAAACTCAAGGCTTTATCACCCGGATCTAAGGGAATCTGAGGAACAACTTCCCTCACATTACTCAAGATATTATTGTGCGAGAGCATGACGCCCTTTGGATTACCCGTTGTACCCGATGTGTAGATGAGAGTAGCCAGTCCGTCAGGATCTACCGCTGCTTTTCTGCGTTCCACTTCGCTGTGGTCACCTTCCTTGAAAATGTCTTTCCAATACGGCGCATAATCCACTTTATCAAAGGTGTAGATTTCTTCCAACGTCGGTACATTGGGCTTGGCATTGCGTACTTTGTGTAGCAAATCACCTTTCCCATCCATACTGACGAAAGCGTATTTTACACCTGCATCATTGAAAATGTATTCATATTCACGCGGACTAATTGTAGGATACACAGGTACACCAATCGCTCCCACCTGCTGCAAACCAATGTCCATGACGTTCCATTCAGGACGATTTTTATAAGAAATCAAAGCGATTTTATCACCGGGTTGTACCCCAAGTTCGATTAAACCACGACTAACTCGATTCGCATCATCTATGAGTTCTTGTATACTCCAAAATGTCCAACCATCCTCTGTCTGATGTCCAATTGCTTTTTCTTGAGGGCAGTGCTTAAGTTGATAATAGGGGATGTCAAAGAGATTTTTGATTTCGTCCATTTTCTAATTAAATTCCAAATAACAAGCACCAAATTCCAAACTGAACGCGAATTTTACACGATAATTTATGGGGATTTGGAATTTGGTACTTGGGATTTCTAAAAATAAATTGCCGTTAAAATTAGATAAATAAATAGAATTATTTGAATTTTTTGATAAACATTGGGTTTTATTTGGGGAAATAAAGTTATGTGAGCTTTTTGCCGACACTTTTTTTGCAAAATCGTTGTGTTACAGGCTAAAAGCTCGTGTTACGTTTTTGTCACTTTATTCAAAAAAACACCAAAAACTTATCTTGCTTTTCATCAAGCATCCCTATCTTGCTTTTCAAATTTAAAAATCATTAAACTATGACCAATATTTACCCACGATTATTATTCATTTTATTAATATCATGTTGTTTTAATCTCCAAAATACCTATGCAGACATTAGTAATCCCGTAGCTGCCGGCACCTATAATTGCAATGGCGACGGTACGCTGACCCTCACCGTGAATGTAACCTATACCTCTGTGACGACCGAGTGGTTGGACTGTGTAACGATTACCTTTCCCACAGGTTGGAATTTCGTTGGTAATGGAACAGGAGATGCAGCTTTTGATGTAGGGAGTAGCGGCAATGTAGCTGCTTTTGGTACGCCGGGATTTTGTCCTGATGGAGATTCTGATTTTAGTGATTTGGGTGGCTCGCCCAATGTTTTCATATTTGACATGATGCCGCCTGCAGGTTGGTCGGAAGGAGACTGCGAGACAAGTGGTGATGGCGACCCGATTTCTTTTACATGGACCTATGCGGGTGATGGTTACGGCGAAGATGGCGCATCCTCTCCGGGCGTTAATGGCGACGTGCCTACCCAAACAGACCTCGTTGACGATGGCGGTATGATTGTACAACCTCCATGCAATGCGGGCACTCTCGCAGATGCAACTCCACAGAATGTATGCCCTTCCCTATTGGGTACTTTTGATGTCACGAATGATACTATCCCGGAAGCAGGTGAATATCAAATTGCTTTTGACGACAGTCCGGGCGGTACAGGTGGTTTGTCCGGCGGTTTTACGTTGACAGGTGTGACATTACCGTATAATTTTGATGCGGGGCTGAATGGCGTATTAGCTGCCAATATGTTGGGCGATTTGGAAGGCACATGGACAATGACCGGACAAATAGAAGATGCTGCGGGAGCGATTTGCAGTCAGACTGAACCTCTAACAGTCAGCTTTTTGCAATTGGGCGACCCACTTTGCGAGACAGGCACGCCGCCCAATGATGAGTGCGCCAATGCCACTCAACTTCCCCTCGACACTCAAGTTTCAGGCACAAATGTAGGTGCTACGGCAAGTCTCGCGGAAGTGGACGCAGTGACGGGTTTAGGTATCTTGGCAGTATGTAATCCGCCCAATGGTTTTGGTATTGAAAATGCGGTGTGGTACGAGTTTACTGTTGAAAATGAAGGCAATCATACCCTTGCGCTTACCAATACGATTTGTGCATTATCTTATGCCGTTTATCCTGCGGAGGATATTAGTTGTGATAATATTTTTCAAAGCACCCTAAATAGCGATCGTGCCTTTTGCGTAGCACTCGGTGCGGGTAGCGATTCTACTGTAATGGTCATGGAGGAAGGCTCGTATTACCTTATCATTGATGGCGCGGGAGGTGTTTCTTGTGATTTTAATTTAGAAGTATATGAAGGTCCGGTTTGTTCACCGCCGGAAGATGTAGAAGTGGAGGCGAGTAGTACTTCTGCCGAATTATCATGGGAATCAGAAGGTTTTGCGTTCAATATCGAATGGGGTGCGGAGGGCTTTCCGCAAGGCATAGGCACGATGCTTTCTACGGCAGATAATCCCTATACTTTAGAAGGATTGACACCTTTGACGACTTACGATTTTTACGTTCAAGCGGATTGTGGTGAAGAAGGAATTAGTGATTGGGTAGGTCCGTTTACTTTTAGTACGCTGCCGCCTGCGCCTGTTTGTGGCGGGCAGTTTTATGATGCAGGAGGACCGGACGATCCATATTTTAGTGATGCCGATGAAGTCTATACCATTTGCCCTGATAATGAAGGTGATGCAGTTACCGTAACCTTTACATTTGTTGATGTTGAATCAGCAAGTTCGGCGGCTTCGGATGGTACGGGCTGTTGGGATTATTTGACGGTTTACAACGGTGAAGATACGAATGCCGGATTTTTGGGTGATTTCTGCAATGCCCCTGCTGATACAGGTTCGGGGATGGCTTTGAGCGCAGGGGATTCATTTACCGCAGCTAATCCAAGCGGTTGTTTGACTTTTACATTTACATCAGATAGTTCAGTGCAAAATGGCGGTTGGGCTGCTGATGTCACTTGTGCAGCAGGCGAAGATTGTCCCTCACCAACAGATTTGACAGCGAATGATATTACAGATACTTCTGCTGAGATAGGCTGGAATAGCGGCACGATTCTTTTTGATGTAGAGTGGGGACCGACGGGCTTCGCGCCGGGAGCAGGAACGACGATTCCCGAAACAGGCAATCCCGTTACCTTGACAAGTTTAACAGCAGAAACGACTTACGATTACTACGTCTGCGCGATATGTCCCGATGGAATGGGCGGAACCACGACTTCTGATTGTGCAGGTCCATTTACTTTCACGACCACTGCGCCACCTTGCTTTGCTCCAAGTGAACTTTTCGCAGAAGACATCACCGATTCCGCAGCCGAATTATCTTGGAATGCCGATGCCACCAATTTCAATATTGAATGGGGCGAAACAGGCTTCGCGCAAGGCTCAGGTACAAGTGTGAGTGGTACTACTTCCCCTTATAATTTGACAGAATTATCTCCCGAAACAAGCTACGATTATTATGCTTGCACTATTTGTGATGATGGTTCGGAGGAATGTACAGGACCGTTTACTTTCGTTACGACGGCTGCGCCGCCTTCTTGTACAAGTGGTGTTTTTTATGATAATGGCGGTTCGTTAAACAGCTATGCCTCCAATTCAAATGATGTTACTACCATCTGCCCCGACAATCCAAGCGAAGCGATTACCGTTACATTCACCTTCGTAGATATTGAAACCTCTACAGGCTCAGGTACACAAAACGGTTGTTGGGATTTTCTCTCCATTTATAATGGAAGTGACATTTCAAATCCACTTCAAGAAACTGCTTGTGGCGAATTGGACGGTGATGGTGATGTTCCTTCTGTAAGTTCAAGTTTGTTGCAAGCAGGTGATTCGTTTACCTCTACACATGTAACAGGTTGTCTTACTTTTGTATTCACCTCTGACGGTTCGCTACAAGGTGCAGGTTGGGAAGCCACAGTGACTTGTGCTCCCGCCGTAGAATGTCCCGATGGTTTAGGACTTTCCACCACAAGTACGCCTGAGACCAGCGTTGGTGGCAATGATGGAAGTATCGACCTTACCGTAAACGGCGAAGGCACAGCACCTTACACCTATGCATGGAGCAATGGTGTCATCGGACAAGATGTCGTCAATCTTACTGCGGGTGTGTATTGCGTTACCGTCACTGATGCGAATGGCTGTACCGATAGCATTTGCGAAACAGTCAACTCAAGCTGTGCCGACGATTGGGGATTTGAGGCGGTTGTAGAATATGAAAGCGGCTCAGGAATGAACGACGGTACTATTGACATCAATATTTCAGGTGGAATTCCGCCTTACACTTACTCTTGGAATACGGGGGCAACTTCGCAAGATATTAGCGGCTTACCGGGTGGCACTTATACCGTTTTGGTAACGGATGTCACGGGTTGTACGCAAGTTTATGAAATATTTATCGGAACAGATTGTCCCGAAGATTTCAATATCGTCGGACAAGTCATGGATATGGAAATCGGCTTGATGAATGGCGCGATTAATATTACCGTAAATGGCGGTACACCACCTTATGTCTATTCATGGAGCAATGGTGCAAATACCGAAGACCTTAGCGGACTCGCACCGGGCGATTATAGTGTAGTCGTAACCGACGCGGTGGGGTGTAATGATGCTTTTGTGACAACAATTGAAGCCGTTTGTCCTGAAAATCTTGGTATTACGGCAGATATTACAGACGAATCTTCTTTGGGTTCAGGTGATGGTGCGATTGATATTACGGTGAATGGCGGTTTGCCGCCTTATATTTATTCATGGAATATTGGTGAAAATACGGAAGATATTTCCGGCTTGGATGCCGGGTCATATTGTGTGATTGTATTTGATTCAGGAGGGTGTACGGCAAATTTATGTTTTAATATCGGCGAAGGCTGTCCCGATGAAATCATTTCAAATATCGAAGTCACAGACGAAACTTCTACAGGTGATAATGACGGTGAAATTGATATAGAGGTATTTGGCGGAAATCCAATTTATACTTATGTATGGGATAATGGCTCTATGGACGCCGACCAAATGAACCTTGCCGCAGGCACATATTGCGTGACGGTAACGGATGGTTTGGGTTGTATGCAAAGTACTTGCGTGGAAGTCGGTACATTCTGTCCAACCGATTTTGGTATTACGGCGGATATTACCAATGAAAGTATCATGTTGGCGGGAGATGGCGAGATTGATATCACAGTGAACGGCGGGGTGCCGCCATATGCTTATTTCTGGAGCAACGGGCAAGGCACAGAAGACATTATCGCGCTCGCCCCGGGCGAGTATTGTGTGCGTGTGACGGATGCCGAGGGTTGTATTGATAATGTTTGTTTCATCGTAGAAGAAGGTTGTCCGCCTAATTTCGTAACCGTAGTAGATATTCAAGATGTCTCAGTATCGGGTCTGATGAATGGTAGCATTAATCAAATATTAGTCAATGGTACGCCGCCTTACACCTTCGATTGGAGTACGGGAGAAGATACCGAAGACCTCAGCGGTCTTGGTGTGGGCATTTATACAGTGACTATTGTTGATGCAGAAGGCTGTATTGAAATTGCAACATACGAAATTGACCCCGAAACTTGTCCCGAACTCATCACAAGTGTGGACATCACGGAAATCTCGACGGTCGGCGGCAGCGACGGCGCAATTGACATCACAACAGGCGTAGGCGCACAACCGCTTACCTATCAATGGAGCAATGGTGCCACTACAGAAGACATCGACAACTTGGATGCAGACCGTTATTTTATCACTGTAACAGACGCCGCAGGATGTGTCACGCAGACGTTCTATGACCTCGACGAGCCGGTGAGCGTTGACAATATTGATGCATTGACCAACGTACAATTACTCCCCAATCCCGCACAAAACCAAACCCAACTCAACCTCACATTCGACCGTAATGTAGATGTACAAATCAGCGTGATAAATATCGTTGGACAAGTCCTCGACCAACGCACACAAAACAATATTTCCAATACACAATTTATTTTTGATTTGGAAAATTACGCCGAAGGTGTCTATTTCATTCGCATTGAAGCGGATGGACAGCAGTTGAGTAGGAAATTGGTGATTGGTGATTGGTGATTGGTGATTGGTGCTAAATTAACGTGAAGTAAATGCGTGTTTCTTTCGGTATTTAAATGCTAAATTAACGTGAAGTAAATGCGTGTTTCTTTCGGTATTTAAATGCTAAATT
>JAHDEO010000035.1:0-853 GCA_020628725.1 Saprospiraceae bacterium | reverse complement strand
AACGTGAAGTAATGCGTGTTTCTTTGGTAGTTACCGAAATAAAAAAATACGTTCTGTTTCACATTAATTTGGTATTAATCATTAATCATTAACCATTAATTATTAACCATTAACCATTAATCATTAAAAATATGTTACCGAAATCAATAATAGACTACGCAGAGGCGCATACAACTCCCACATCACCTCTGCTTCAAAAATTGGAGCGCGAAACGTGGGTTAAGCGTCTGTATGCGGGGATGGTGTCAGGTGGCTATCAGGGACAATTTTTGCGAATGTTGAGTCAGATGATTCGTCCGAAACGCATCTTGGAAATTGGGACTTTTACAGGATATTCTGCGCTATGTTTGGCGGATGGAATGACCGAAGACGGCTTATTATATACCATTGAGATTAATGAAGAATTAGAAACGCCTATCCAAGAATATATTGATGCGGCAGGTTTGAGCAATAAAATCCGGCTACACATCGGCAATGCGCTTGAGATAGTACCGACGATAGACGAGCAGTTTGACTTGGTGTTTATTGATGCGGATAAAGTTAATTATTCGCGGTATTACGATATTATTTTTGATAAAGTGAAAACAGGTGGATATATTTTGGCAGATAATGTGTTGTGGTATGGAAAAGTTGCAGAAAAAAAGCATGACGGTGACACCACGGCACTCCATGCATTCAATCAGAAAATACAAAACGACCCGCGTGTGGAGAATATCTTGCTTACGCTTCGTGATGGCTTGACTTTGATTCGGAAGATGTAACTCATTCAAGTTGCGCTTACGCAACTTAGTCCATAGATGGGGCGTTCCTGTAAATCCAAATTTAATTTCCGTACCAAATAAAATATTGTGAT
>JAHDEO010000531.1:4024-4625 GCA_020628725.1 Saprospiraceae bacterium | reverse complement strand
TGAGCCAAAAGGATTAACAAGAAAAATATGACTAAGAATACTATTAGCATGAAAAGTTATAAGGAAATGTAAAATGTAAAATAATAAATGTAAAATGTAAAAGTGCCAATAGTACGCGAGTAATACGTATTTTTTTATTTTTAAAAACTTATAAACCAATGAAATACAAAGCTTTTTTCACGTCTACTCGCGTTATACAACTTTTACATTTTACATTTATTATTTTACATTTTACATTTATAAAAAATATATTTTACATTTAATTCCCCCATTTCTTCCCAAATGGAGTAGGCAAAATCCCCTCATCCTGAAAAGCAAATTCCCCATTCACCATCGTAGCATGTATCACGCCGAATAATGTGTGATTCAAGTAGGGCGTTGCTTTATGCCGATGTTCGATGATGCTTGCTGTTACGTCAAAAGTCGCTTCCGGTTGCCAAATGGTGAGGTCTGCATTATACCCTTCTTTTATTGTACCAATTTTATCTTGCAAACCTAAAAATTGTGCAGGTTTTGAAGTCAATAAAGGAATAAATTCCTCCAAACTCATCTCCCCTTTTAGTGCCGTCCAACTCGCCGATAATAAAAATTGCAAACCCGC
>JAHDEO010000531.1:0-4014 GCA_020628725.1 Saprospiraceae bacterium | reverse complement strand
TACCGCCCCATGCTTTATAGAGATTTCCGCTGTTGATTTCCTTAATTTCAGGTGGCGCGGGGGAGTGGTCACTGGCGATAAAATCAATAATTCCATCCTTCAAAGCGCGGCGCAAATTCTGCCCGTTGCTTTTCTCCCGAATCGGAGGCGCACATTTAAAAAGCGTATTGCCATCAGGAATATTTTCAGCATCAAAAAAGAAATAATGCGGACAGGTTTCCACTGTAATGACTGCTTTAGCTGTCAAGTCGTCGGTACGGCTTGCAATCCAATCAATCATTTCATCAGATGCCAAATGTACGATATGCGCCTTACAATGGTGTTTTTCTGCCAAGTCAATAAAGGCTTTTATCGCTTCATTTTCCCATGCTTTGGGTCTTGATTTCAGATAGGCAGCATAGCTGCGCGGCTGCCTCTGTAAATCATCCGAAGCGGGTAAAGTATCCAATTCACAATGCGCCAATACAGGTACATTTAAATGCGCCATTCCCGCCATTAATTCATCTAAATCAGCCAGTGAAATATTAGGAAATTCATCAATCCCAGAATGAGATAAAAATACTTTTACCCCCAAACAACCCTCTGCGATAAGCGACTGCACCGCATCCACACCCGCCTCCGTAGCACCCGCCCAAAAGCCACAATTGGCGTATAATTTCCCTTCACAAGCGGCTAACTTTTTCCGAAAAGCCGCTACATCCGTCACTACCGGACTTGAATTTAAAGGCATATCCACCACAGTCGTGATACCGCCTCTGACTGCCGCTTTGGTCGCGGTTTCAAAGCCTTCCCAATTGGTGCGTCCGGGTTCGTTGATGTGTACGTGGGCATCTATCGCGCCGGGCATGATGACCTTGCCGGAGCAATCTTGTGCAGCGGCTAATCGCTGTCCGATGTGGACGGACTTTATTTTATCGCTTTCAATGGAAATTGTTGCGGTTTGCAATTTTCCTTCTATGAAAACTCTATCACTGTATATGTGGTAAATCAATGAATGAATTATTTAATGTGTGATAGGACACGGATTGAACAGATTTAATGGATTAGAACAGATAAAACATCCGTTAAAATCTTTTTCATCCGTTAAATCCGTGTCCTATTCCGCGCTATACAAACTCATCAAAACCTTCTCCGCCGTCATTGGCGCAGAGTACGTAATTTTCGCTTCCGAATTAAACGCTAAAATAGCATTACACAAAGAAAAATACGCCCCAATACCATACATCAAAGGCGGTTCACCAACAGCTTTTGATTTTAAAATGGCTAAGTCGCTGCCTTCCGTTTCGAGGAAATGTATGGCGACTTCCTTCGGAACAGAATAAATATCCGGTATTTTATAATTCGCTAAATTACCTGATTTTAAAACGCCTTTTTCATCATAAATCAACTCTTCCATCGTCATCCAACCCATGCCTTGTACCAAGCCGCCTTCTATTTGTCCCAAGTCCACTGCGCGATTCATACTCGTACCAAAATCGTGTACAATTTGCACTGAATCAAACTCGTAATTGCCGCGAATACAATCCACCGTACTACGAATAATCGCCGTTCCATACACATGATACGCAAAGGGATGACCTTTGGATGTTTTCGTGTCAAATTTAATTCGTGGGGTGGCATAATGTCCTTTCGCGCTCAGGTTGATGCGTTTTTGAAATGCCAATTGAATGAGAGCTGACCATTCGATACTATGTTGATTGTCAATAGAAAATACTTTGTTTTCTTTAAAAATAACATTTTCTTTATTTTGTATTTTCCAATGTTCGGCTAAGAAGTTTTTCAGTCTTTCGATGATTTGATTGCAGGCATCTTGCAGGGCTTTTCCATTCAAATCGGCGGTGGCACTCGCGGCGGAAGGCGAGGTATTGGCGACCCGCGTGGTGTTGGTCGTTTCCAATTTAATTTGCGCCTCATCAATCCCGAAACTACCCGCCGCGACCTGAATCATTTTGGAACTCACGCCTTGCCCCATCTCAATCGCGCCCGTACTCACGCCCACACTCGCGTCGCTATACACATGCACGAGTGCGCGGGCATTGTTCATCATCGTATTGGTAAATGAAATGCCAAAACAAACGGGCATCAAGGCGAGTCCTTTTTTAATATATTTATTTCCTTGATTAAATTGCCGGACTTCATCTCTTGTTTGCTCAAAATCATATCGTCGCTTTGCCTGCGACCAACAATTTCGCGCCTCACAATCCTCCGTTTTTTGACCATAAGAAAACTCCGAACCTTCGTCCAATAAATTCGCTTCTTGTATAATATGTGGTGCGATACCGAGTTGCCGCGCCGCATGATGAATAGCCGCTTCAATCACAAACATCCCCTGCGGACCACCGAATCCGCGAAAGGCAGTATTGGGTGGCAAATTGGTGCGACAGGAGAAGGCTTGCGTGTTTACATTCGGTACAAAATAGCTGTTGGTGGCATGAAAAAGCGTGCGGTCAAGAATCGCGGGCGAGAGGTCGGCAGCCGCACCGCCGTTTTGAAAGTATTGACCTTCAAAGGCTAATATATTATAATTTTCATTCAATCCTATTTTGTAGCGACTTTTGTAGGGATTTCTTTTGCCGGTCATTTGGAGGTCTTCGCCGCGCTCCAAGATGTATTTTACGGGGCGATTGGTTAGGTAAGTGGCGAGTGCGACCATCGTTGCCCACGGGGAGGCTTGGTCTTCTTTGCCCCCAAAACCACCGCCGATACGGTTGACATCCACCTCAATTTGATTCATCGAAACACCCAACACTCGCGCTACGGTGCGCTGTACGGCAGTCGGTCCTTGTGTCGAACTGTAAATTTTGATGCTTCGGTCGCCATTGGGAATCGCGTATGCGCCCTGCGGTTCGAGATAGACGTGTTCTTGTCCGCCCGACTCCGCCGTGCCTTCAAAAATATGGGTGCATTGAGCAAAAGCGGCATCGGTATCGCCGAGTTGAAAAGTCTTGGGCGCACTCAAAAAATGCCCCTGCCGATGCGCTTCAATCGGGTCGGTAATGACTTGCTTTGGAGCTATTTTTACCTCAATGGCTTGGCAAGCTTTGTGCGCGACAATTTCCGTTTCCGCCACAATCAACAACACAGGCATTCCGATAAAATGCACTTCATCCTCTGCCAATAACGGTTCGTCGGGGATGATACCGCCAATTTGATTTTCTCCGGGAATGTCTTTGTGAGAAATAATACGCACGACTCCGGGCATCGCCATTGCCTTCGATACATCCACCGCCTCAATCAAGCCATGTGCAATTTTTGAATAATAGACTTTGGCGTACAGCGTCCCCGCCAATTCGGGTAAATCATCCAAATATTGCGTTTTGCCTGTTACGTGTAAAGGCGCGTCTATGTTGAAGGATTTCTTTTTCTTCTTTATTGTGGTGGTTTGAATCATAGTTTTATATAATGCATTTTTTATTCTAAAACGGATAATTTAAATGTAAAACTTTCTCCAAATTTTGCTATTTCTCCATTAAAAATATTCAAAGAACTATGAATGGAATTTGATGGTTCAATTTCAGTTTGATAAACACCCTCTTCTATTTCCTCTATTGAACCAATAAAACTAAACGTACTTTGCCAACCGGGACCACTTGTCACTGTTGCAGTTTTATTACGCTCTTTTTTCTCAAAGTTGGTTCCTTCGATATCTATTTCGTTACCCTCTTTTACTCTGATAACAATTTTGAAATGTGTGTCAGTTAATCTAACTACCCAGACCTTAAAATCAAGTTCTCTATCAGTTGTAGAATTTATCTGGATTTTATCTTTAGGAATATGTACATATTTATTGTTTGCAATGCTATCATTTGGATTTTCTACAATACCTACATCGAACTGCACATCAAAAAGCGATTTTGTTGTTCTACACTCCACCATAGAAATTACAATTTTATTCCCTTTCTTTTTGATATTTTCAATTTTAGGGCATTCAGGAGTACATGAAAAAAGAGATACTAAAATAAGGAATGTCAGGTATTGATTTTTTTTCATTTTAATTGGTATGATTTTCATATT
>JAHDEO010000530.1:2428-4640 GCA_020628725.1 Saprospiraceae bacterium | reverse complement strand
ATCTTTGTTGATATAAAGTAGCGCGGTCTGTAGACCGCAGCCACATTTTTTGCTACGCAAAAAATAAATCACGGTCTACAGACCGTGCTACAGTATGCAGTTAGTCCACGACATTTTCGTTTTACTAAGAAAGGAAGCCATACTCGAATGGCGGCAAAAATACGCGATAGGCGGTATCTTGCTCTATGTCCTTTCGACGGTGTTTGTGGTGTACATTGCTTTCGTGCGAGTAGATGGAAAAACGTGGAATGTGCTGTTTTGGATAATCATGTTATTTGCTTCAATTAATGCGGTAGTCAAGAGTTTTGTGCAGGAAAATAGCCGACGACAACTCTACTTCTACACCCTCGCACATCCGACAGCGATTATCCTATCGAAAATTCTCTATAACACACTACTTCTTGGATTAATCAGCATACTCACTTTCGCAGCCATGTCTTTTTTCACAGAAAATATGGTCAAGGAGGTAGGTCTTTTCGCGCTAATTCTGTTTTTAGGAAGTGTGGGATTCTCGATTGCATTTACATTTATCGCTGCTATCGCTGCCAAAGCCAATAATAGCGCGACCCTCATGGCAATTATGGGTTTCCCCGTTGTCATCCCCATACTGCTGACCCTCGTAAAACTCTCCGCCAATGCCCTTCGTCTCATACAAGACTCCGGCTACTGGCGCGACATCAGCATCTTGCTGGCTATTGATGTGATTTTATTGACGCTTGTAATCATACTCTTTCCGTATCTTTGGAGAGATTAGTGATTAGTGATTAGTGATTAGTTTTTTTGACCAATCACGAATCACCAATCACCAAAACAAAACTATGTGGTGGAAAATACTGGGCGTAGTCCTCATGCTCTACACGATTATCGCGGGAATGTTGATTCCCCTTTCGCCTGCTACGGCGTTTATTGACGCAGATAGAACCGACACCGGAACGCGACTCGAAATGACCGTTCATGGCTATAACACGCACTACACACAAGCAGACGACCTGCGCGTATGGCTCAAGCGCGACTCTATGTACGCGCTATGTGCGAATGAAGTCAAGCCAATTTCTGACAACAAAATGTCAGTCGCATTTGACCTGCCCAAGCGTGTATCCTACTTTGAGGGAGCAACAGATTTCTCATTGGTTATAGATGGTGGTACAAAAGACGGTTATTCCGTACTTCCTTCGGCGGTAAGCATTAACCAACTACCTGCGGACGATATAGCCTTAGCGGAAGGCTGCGCTATCAACTCACTCAATCAGCGCACAGGTATCACTTTCCCATATAGAAATATCTTAGAGGAATCTATTCGCAGCTTGTATTTTCATGTGCCTTTATGGTTTGCAATGATGTTATTGATGCTGATTTCAGTGATTCATAGTGTGCGTTATTTGAGTTCAAACAATCTCTTATACAGCACAAAGGCGGCAGCATATGCAAGAGTGGGCGTGTTATTCGGCATACTTGGTTTGATTACGGGAGCAATTTGGGCAAAGCATACTTGGGGCGCATACTGGAGTTGGGATGTCAAGCAGAATACAGCGGCGGTAGCCGTCCTTATATATATGGCATACTTCGTGGTACGCGATTCATTTGATGACCTTGATAAACAAGCGCGCATCTCGTCTGTGTACAATATTTTTGCCTTTGCTGCGCTGATTCCGCTGTTATTTGTCTTACCTCGTTTGGCAGACAGCCTGCATCCCGGTAATGGCGGCAATCCCGCACTCGGCAGCAACGACCTCGACAATACCATGCGAATGGTCTTCTACCCCGGTGTTATTGCCATGATGCTTATCGGGGCTTGGATGTCCAATTTATTATGGCGTATTAATTGGTTGAAACTTAGACGAGTTAGTGATTTTTGATTTGGTGATTTCCGATTTTTGATTTTTGATTTTTTGGGGTGTATTTCATTTTTTCGCATAGCGAAAATTATAACATAAAAATAGGACACAGATTGAACGGATTAAACAGATTTGGACAGATAAATCCGTTTTTATCCATTAAATCTATTCAATCCGTGTCCTATTAGCGAAATTTTGAACTGCACACGATTTTTTGGATTTTGCTTTATAAAATTTTGATTTAGGTGTTTTTCTTGATTTAAAATAAATAAATTTCATAAACTACAAATTAACAAACAAATACAAATTTAAAATAAATACAATTCACTTTAAATACGAATTAACCAATCACTAATCACCAATTACTAATCACCAAT
>JAHDEO010000530.1:312-2328 GCA_020628725.1 Saprospiraceae bacterium | reverse complement strand
ACTAATCACCAATTACTAATCACCAATCACTACGCATATAAAAATCATTACTCCAAAAAAGAAAATTTATTAACATTGAAAAAAGAATTTTCCGCGAATTATTTTGTAGAATATTCTAAAATATTGCTTTAATTTGCCCTCACATTCGTTATGAGAAAAATTGCTCTATCTTTTTTACTACTTCTATCTGCTAATTTGTTCTTAGCACAAGGAAGTGGAACGGATTTTTTTAGAAATATCGGTAAAATCTACGTTGTTGTAGCCATTATCGTTGCTACTTTCATTGGTATTGCACTATTTCTATTTTATATGGAAAGAAAGGTAAGTCGTCTCGAACGCGAATTGAAAGATTAATGAGTGAATGAGTGAATTTTGAATGAGTGAATAACCTCAATGAATGAGTAAATGAATTTTGAATGAATGAATCAGACACGATTTATGATTCATTCACTCATTCATTCGAAATTCATTCATTACTATTCACTCATTCACAATTCGCTCATTCAAAATTCAAAACTATTTTCAATGTCTAATAAACATTATAGCTTTATTAAAGGTGTAGAAGATTACTTTGATAAAGCCGCCGCCGCTACCAACCTACCAGCCGGTTTGCTGGCGCAAATCAAAGCCTGCAACGCCATCTACAAGATGCAATTTCCGGTCAAAATCGGCAAGGAATATCAAGTCATCGAAGCTTATCGTGTACAACACAGTCAGCACCGCCTGCCGACAAAAGGTGGTATTCGCTATGCACCTAATGTCAATCAAGACGAGGTGATGGCATTGGCTTCTTTGATGAGTTTCAAATGTGCGATTGTAGATGTACCATTTGGTGGTGCTAAAGGTGGGGTAAAAATCAATCCTCGCGAATATACCACTGCACAATTGCAAAAAATCACGCGCCGTTATGCTGCCGAATTGGTGAAGAAAAACTTCATCGGTCCCGGTCTTGACGTACCTGCGCCTGATTACGGTACAGGCTCTCGTGAGATGGCTTGGATACTTGACACGTATCTTGCATTCGGTAAAGGCGAAATCGACGCCGTAGGTTGTGTAACAGGTAAACCTGTGAAACTCAACGGTATACGCGGGCGTACGGAAGCTACCGGACGTGGCGTATTTTACGCGCTTCAAGAGGCGATGAGCATCAAAGAAGACATGAAAGCCATCGGTCTCGAACCCGGCACTGAGGGCAAGACGATGGTCATTCAAGGTATGGGTAATGTGGGTTCGTATACAGGTACGATTTCGCAAGACGAAGGTGGTTTCAAAGTCATCGGCGTATCTGAGTACGAAGGTGGTATCTACAGCAAAAACGGTATCGACGTACATGCGCTGCTCAAGCATCGCAAGAAAACGGGTTCTATTCTCGATTTTCCGGGTGCGAAAAACCTGAAAAGCCGCGAAGCTGCACTCGAACTCGAATGTGACGTACTCGTACCTGCTGCGCTTGAGCATCAGATTCACGGTGGTAATGCTAAGAATATCAAAGCGAAAATCATTGCAGAGGCTGCCAACGGACCTGTTACACCGGACGCGGAAGAGATATTACTTAAGAAAGGCGTCATCATCATTCCTGACATGTATATCAATGCAGGTGGTGTGACGGTATCATACTTTGAGTGGTTGAAAAACCTCTCGCATATGCGCTTTGGACGTATGGAGAAACGTTTTGACCAGCAGACTTATGAAAGCATTGTAGGTTTGGTGGAAAAAACGACAGGTCAAAAAGTAGGTGCAAAAGAACGTGCGATGATTACGCGCGGTGCAGATGAAATTGACTTGGTACGTTCAGGTTTGCAAGAAACGATGATTACGGCATATCACGGTATTCGCGACATTCTCAAGAAGAATAAAAAAGTGAACGACCTACGAAGCGCCGCTTTCGTCAATTCTATTGAAAAAATTGCCAGCGATTATATTTCATTGGGTATTTTCCCATGATGTATTGACGAATTGATGAGTTGTCGAGTTGTTGAATTGACGGCTCAACAACTCGTCAATTCAACAGCTCAA
>JAHDEO010000530.1:0-302 GCA_020628725.1 Saprospiraceae bacterium | reverse complement strand
TTTTTTTTTTTTGTTTTCACAACTCATCAATAAAACTTTGTTAGGAAGTCAGCCAAATAGTTGACTTCCTACAAAATGTTCTTTTACAAAAAAGCTATTTTTTACTAATTTATTTGTTTCCTACGACAATCCTTCGTAATTTTGTGCTGAATTATATAGGAATTTTGTAAATAACAAAGTTTAAGTTCATCCTGATAGTTATCAGGAAGATTTAGGTTTAAATAAATATGAAACCTAAATTTGAAGTCAAACTTAAACTTCATCTAAAACTTACATAAGACAGATGTTAAATAAATTAGATA
>JAHDEO010000529.1 GCA_020628725.1 Saprospiraceae bacterium | reverse complement strand
ATGTAGATATTTATGATTTGTTTACCACAAATATCTCGACCAATTCTCAATTTATCAAATTCTCAAAAATTCGCTTTTGAATTTTTAAACATGCTCTCAATCAATTTACGGCGATAGTAGCATTTGCAAGCGAAGGTGGCGTAAGGAGTATCATTGACCACATTGAAAATGCAAAGAAACATCTCACAAATATTGAATTTTACATTGGCGTTGACCAACAAGCCACTTCTCATGAAGCCTTGAATTTGCTACTTGAATCCGGTATTGATTCTTATATCTATCACACCGTTTCACACATCATTTTTCATCCAAAAATTTACATTTTTGAAGGAGAAAAACAAGGGAAAATCATTGTCGGTTCATCGAATTTAACGGTGCAAGGTTTATTTCAAAATATGGAAGCCTCATTGGTCGTGGATTTTGAAATGAATGATAAACAGGGAATTAATTTACTCCATCAAATCAAAAATTACTATCGTTTTTTATTGGATAAAAGCGCAACAAATGTGCAGCCATTAACACAAGATTTAATCCAACAACTTATTGATGCAGACATTCTTCCAAAAGAACAAAAAAGAAGAGAAACAAGTCAATCTAAAAACAAATCTCCACAAAATCAACAACTTCTTTCCGAAGTTAAAAAGATGTTTCCTGCAGTCAGTATTCCGAAAGCTGCGCCCAAATCTACCAAAAGAAAGAAACCAAAAACAGATAAAAATAGAGAATGGCAAGATCAAGACCCCCAAGCACCTAACTACCGTCATCCTGACATAGGCAGTGCTCAAAAAGACATCACCACCAGATTAACAGACAGGTTGGGCAATCCTGTAATGGTAGGTGACGTGGTAGAGTGGATTGCATCGTCAGGATATTACAAGGGTACTAAAATGCAAGGCGTCGTCACCAAATTAACCCACAACTGGGGCGGCAAAACTTACAAAGACGGTCACCCACGTTATCATGTTTTTGCGAATGTAATACTACAAGGTAAAGA
Organism: Saprospiraceae bacterium; assembly: GCA_020628725.1. Lineage (GTDB taxonomy): Bacteria > Bacteroidota > Bacteroidia > Chitinophagales > Saprospiraceae > JAHDEO01. Next base: position 3,663 of record JAHDEO010000529.1, on the reverse strand, counting down.
TAGCTTACTCAAGCGCCAAGTAAAAATTGAGAAAGTAAAAAAACTCGATACAACGGGCAACCTCGCCAAACAAATCTACCAAAGCCAAAAGGAGTACTTTGCTACACGTAAAGCAATGCAAAAATCAACTCAAATTAGCGGAAAACAAATTTTAGTTTGGCAGAAAAAGAACCTGCCAAATTCAGACGCACAACAAGTATCAGGTAAGACCAATCCTACGGGTGTTTTGCGTCTTGCACAAGCACGATTCAAAGTGAATGACACCTTGATTAATTTTAAAACGTATTTCAGAAATGAGATTTTCGGTCAGTTGAACTGGACACAAAGAGCAAGAGCGCAAAATTCACCTTTGGAAGAAACTCATACAGATTTTCAACTTGAAATTGACGGTACATCAAAAGGCGTGTTCAACTTGAGAATCAGCCATGACCCCGATAGAGTTGCCGGACAAAATAATGTTCCAACCACCCTTCATTGGGGCGATGCGATAAATGCCATACGCGAACAAAACATCAAAGGAAAAACCTTGTCTTTATTCCAAATCGAAGACGAGACGAGTTTATTTCTCATAAAAATCGAATAAAATTAGCATAATCAAAACAAAAGACGTACCTTCAGCAAACAATATGTTTGACCAAAAATAAGGCACAAAAATATGCAGTTAATCGAACATGCCACAGCGCAAAAATTACGCGGAGGTTTTTACACACCAACTCCAATTGCTGATTTTATATTGAAATGGGCGGTGAATGGTGTGCGTGATTATGAGATTTTGGAGCCGAGTTGCGGTGACGGCGTTTTTTTAGATAGAATTAAATCACAAAACATTCATTATAAATCCGTTACGGCGATTGAATTGGACGAAATAGAAGCACAAAAAGCTGCAAATATTGACCTGAATAACACCCAGATTTTTCAACAAGATTTTCATACATTTTGCAATCAAACTGAAAAGAAATACGACCTTGTCATCGGTAATCCACCGTATATTCGTTATCAATATTTTGACAGACAACAACAAATTGAAGCTGAAAGAATTTTTAATCGCGCCCGGCTTTCTTATTCAAAACTGACCAATGCATGGGTATCTTTCGTAGTCGGTTCATCATTATTATTGAAGGAAAAAGGCAAGATAGGTTTCGTATTGCCTGCGGAAATTTTGCAAGTGTCTTATGCCAAACCGCTTCGTCGTTTTTTAGCGCGTTTTTATAATAAAATTAATATTGTTTCTTTCAAAACTTTGGTTTTTCCCGACATCCAACAAGAAGTGGTTTTATTATTATGTGAAAAAAATAGTTCAGGTAAACATCATATCGAACACATCGAATTAGAAGGTATCAAAGACCTTGACTTTGTAGATATGAACGCTCTTAAAAATACCGAAAAAACAATAGATTTTCAGTCAAATAAATGGACATTTTATTTTTTGGACCAACTGGAAATTGATTTTTTAGAACATCTCAATACTACGAAAAATATCCCGACAATCGGCAGTCTCGCGAGCGTAGAAGTTGGCATGACAACGGGTGCAAATAAATTCTTTTCCGTACCACAATCCGTTGTTAATCAATATAATTTACAGGAATACACTAAGCCATTGGTCGGGCGTAGCGTACAGGTGCAAAGCCTTCGATTTACACAAGAAGATTGGCAACAAAATAACCAAACCGGAGCGCGAGCCAACTTCCTTCATTTCCCACCACTTACCAAAATGAAACACAATCCCGAAGCCCTCGCTTACATACGATACGGCGAAAGTCTCGACATTCACAAGGGCTACAAATGTCGCATTCGTGATGAGTGGCAAATTGTTCCTTCGGCATGGGTTTCTGATGCTTTATTTATCAGAAGAAATAATCGCTTTCCAAAACTCATCGTCAATGAAGCACAAGCATACACCACAGATACTATGCACCGTGTCAGACTGAAAAACGATACCAATATCAATGCCTTGTGTGCGAGTTTTTACAATTCGCTATCCTTCGCGTATGCAGAAATATCGGGACGCAGCTACGGTGGCGGTGTCTTGGAGTTGATGCCCAATGAAGCGGAAAATATATTGATTCCTTACCACGAAAATCACGAAAATTATCTTGCCGAAATAGATGATAAAATGAGAAACGGCACTTCAATAGATGACATTTTATCATTGACCAATCAAAAAATGTTGAGAGAGAGTTTTGGTTTTTCCAATCGCGACATTGAAATTTCGAATAATATTTGGCGAAAATTGTCAGAACGGAGAATGACAAGAGGAAAGAAGAAGTTGCGTTGAGATTTCATGCTTTCACAAAAAAAAGAGACACCAACCCAAGCCGATGCCTCTTCAAATATTTTTTAAAAACCAATCAATTACTCATTACTACCATTACCACCATTCAACTCCCTAGCCCGTCTATCCCTCTGCATAGGATTTTCACGAGTCCGTTGTTGTTTAAACAACTCAAAGCGAGTCGGTTGCTGACGTGGGGGCCAGAAATTATTCGATTTATCTGTATCGGCGGTTTCGAGGAAGGGGTCGAGCGTGATGCTGCGGACTTCCTTTTTGGTCGGAAAAACCTTCGTGACCTGTTCGTGCGGCAACATGCGCCAAATCTCCGCCGGAATACGAATCACCTCATCCGTACCGTCTGCGTAGTCAAATTTGAGTATCAAAGGCATCACCAAACCACCGATATTTTTAAAGGTGATTTCATAGAAATGATAACCCGCGTCGAGTAAGGCTTTGTCGTCGTCGGAGAGGGCGGCGTAGAATTTTTTGTATGCCTCGCGGTCGAGCGCATTGACATCAAAAGGCGTGGCGGTGGTGTAAAAATCCACCGTAGAAGCATCGCGCTCGGTGACGGTCTGCGGGATAGATTTGGCATTGCGGAGTTGGCTGATGTTTTGCGGACCTTCGGCATTTTCTTTGCGGGCGAGTTCGCGGACTTGGTCGGGGTCTTGCGAACCCAATTGCATCCATTTTACGCCCTCAATCGCGAGGTCAACGTGGTCGGTCGTATAAAACCAACCTCTCCAAAACCAATCCAAATCCACGCCCGAAGCATCCTCCATCGAACGGAAAAAATCAGCCGGTTCGGGCGATTTGAACATCCAACGTTGCGAATATTCACGGAAAGCATAATCGAATAATTCGCGTCCCATGACCGTCTCGCGCAAGATATTGAGCGCGGTGGCGGGCTTGCCGTAGGCGTTGTTGCCAAATTGGAAAATGGATTCCGAATTGGTCATTATCGGGCTGATATTGCTCTTATCGCCCTTCATATAAGGGATGATTTTTTCGGGATTTCCGCGGCGCGAGGGGTAGTTTCTTTCAAACTGTTGCTCGGTCAGGTATTGCAAAAAAGTATTGAGTCCTTCGTCCATCCAGGTCCATTGTCTTTCGTCCGAATTGACAATCATCGGGAAATAATTGTGTCCGACTTCGTGGATAATCACGCCAATCATGCCGTACTTGGTGCGCGGTGCATACGTGCCGTCGGCTTCGGGTCGTCCGTAATTAAAACAAATCATCGGGTACTCCATGCCGATACGCTTGGCACTGACCGAAATCGCCACCGGATAAGGATAATCAAAGGTATGATGCGAGTAAGTTTTGAGGGTCTGCACAACGGCTTTGGTCGAGTATTTTTCCCATAGCGGATTGCCCTCTTTCGGATAGTA
>JAHDEO010000528.1 GCA_020628725.1 Saprospiraceae bacterium | reverse complement strand
TGCGAATGAATATTTAGCCGAAGGCTATAAAAAACTAACAGGTTATGAAGTAGACGGCGGCGGTTTTGATTGGTATGGACGCGCACCTGCACATGAAGGATTGACGGCTTATGGCTTGATGCAATTCAAAGATATGCGAGCTGTGTATGATGTTGATGATGAAATGATTAAGCGCAATGCAGAATGGCTACTCGGAAGAAAAGACGGTGAAGGCGGTTGGCAAATTAATAAGAAACACCTACACAAATGGAGTAAATCTGAGGTGATGGATGCTTATATTAATTGGGCATTGGCAGAGGCAGGATATGGCGGGAAAATTCAGGAAGAAATCAACACGTCATACGAAAAAGGAATCGCAGATAACGATTCGTATATGTTGGCTTTATTGGCGAATACTTTGCATTTGACTAATGATGAACGTTATGAAAATACAGTTGACGAGTTAATCAAATTACAAGAAACCAACGGTAGTTGGAAAGGTACGGCTCACTCCGCGATGTACTCCAAAGGCAAAAATTTGGAAGTAGAAACCACTGCATTGGCAATGCTTGCCTTGATGCGAAACGACCAATTCAAAGGCGAACTTGCACAAGCTGCCAAATACCTCACATCCGCAAAAACGTCTTACGGATTTGGCTCTACCCAAGCTACGGTATTAGCCATGAAAGCCCTTACAGCATATGCCAAAACGATGAACAACGAGGCGCGTGATGGCGCGATTAGTGTGTTTGTAGATGATGAAAAAGTTCTTACAAAAAAATATGAAGTCGATAACGGTCAACCGATTATATTTGAAAACATTGAAAAATACATAAAATCCGACAAGCAAAAAATCAGCATCAAATTTGAAGATACTGAGACAGCTCTACCCTTCGACATCTCAGTGAATTACACCACCAAGAACCCTCCGAATCACCCTGCCGCTAAGGTGGAATTAAAAACGCAAATTACTGACGAATCAATAGGCACAGGCGAAACCGTTCGCCTCACCGCCACCCTTACAAACACCGCAGACAACAGTCTCCCTAACACTGTTGCGCTTGTGGGTATCCCAGCAGGATTGAGCGTGCAAGCATGGCAACTCAAAGACCTCCGAGACAAGGAAGTCTTTGACTATTACGAAATGTGGGACGGCTATCTCGTACTCCACTACCGCGACCTCGAAGCCAATGAAACACAAACCATCCCGCTCGACCTCAAAGCCGATATAGCAGGAACATACGAATCACCCGCTTCGTGTGCATATATGTATTACACCAATGAAGTAAAACATTGGGCAGCCCCAAACAAGATTACTATTCAATAATGAGTTTCAAGGGGCGAGTTGTGGGTTCATCAAACTCACAACCCGAAACCTGTGACAACTCGAATCAAACACTTAACAGGTAGTAGCAGGCATTTTTCACGGAAATGTCTGCTTTTTTTATGTCTATACGTAAAACGATTTTTTAAATCGTTCTGCAAAATATTTGTCATTTCGGAGGATATGGTTTACTTTTCGACTGATTTAGGATTATTTAAAATCTTGCATATGAAATACATCATTTTTATGCTGACTTTCTGTTTGATGGTCTTGTTACCACAAGAAAGTTTTGCTGTACTTGCTCCCGCCAAAGAAAATACACCTGCATACGAAGAAATGACAAGAGCTGAGAAAAAGGCATTTCGCAAAGACCTTCGAAAACGCATCAAAGCTGCTAAAAAAGCGGATGCACCACTTCTTGAATTTGACAGCTATTGGACGATGGGGATCGCCTTTGCCTTAGTAGGTTTGGTCGGTATAGTGGTCGGTAACTTGGTAGAAATCGGAATACTATCTTGGCTCGGTGGATTATTTTTAGCAGTTGGGTTGACCATTATGATATTGTCCTGGCTTGAAGTTATTTAGCCATGTTGAGGTACTATCTATTGTTTGGCGTAGCTTTACTCGCACTGTCCTTTTATTTTGATTACCACAAAATCATATCTCTAAAGCCCTGCTCGTCACATACTTGGCGACAAGCAGATGGGGCTTCTATTGCTGCAAATTACTACCGTGATGACCTGAAATTCTTCAAACCACGCATCTATAATCGACAAACAGGAGGCGAAGGTTACACCGCCGGAGAGTTTACGGGGACCTATTGGTTGGCAGCATTGTGCTATAAGATTTTCGGAGGAGTAAATGAGGTTTTTCTGCGAGGCATTCACCTGTTGATTTTCTTTGGTGGCTTGTTTGGTTTATTCAGAATGACACATCATTTTCTAAAAGATGTGTGGTTGTCGTTTTGTGTGGCTTTATTGTTTTTTGCTGCGCCTGTCTTGACTTTTTATGCCAATAATTTCCTGCCGGATGCACCTGCTTTTGGTTTTCTTCTGATGGGGTGGGGGATGTTTTTCTCCTATACAGACAATCGGAAGCGGAGTCGTTTTTGGGCGGCGTTTATCTTGTTTGCTTTAGCGGGTTTGATGAAGATTACGATGCTGATGAGTGTGGTGGCATTGGGAACTGTGTTTGTGTTGGAATGGTTGGGTTGGGTGAAATTTAATTCGCTAAGTCAACGTGAAGTCCTCCCCCCAGCCCCCTCCAGAGGGGGAGAAAAAGAAGCAAAACCCTCCGAAGTGAGAAATAATAACGCGAATGTTTTTTCGCAAAGCGAAAAATATCCCCCTTTGGAGGGGGGCAGGGGGGAGGAATGTGCAACTCCTTCTGAAAAGGGAGATATTAAGCAAAAACTTTTTCCGAAACCGCTTCAAGGCGTCGCAGGATTTGCTTTGGTTTTTGTTTTAGTTGGTGCTTGGTATGTGTATTTGCGGTGGTATAAGGCGCATCATGGCAATGATTATTTCTTTGCTCAATTGAAGGCGATTTGGTCGAATGAGGATATGAATGTGCTGGTTTACACGCTGTATCGAACGATATTTTTCTGGACGAAATATTACTTTTTTCCTTTGGTGCATGTGATTCTTGTGCCTTTGATTTTTGTGGTCTTATTGGGGCGGCGTTCTCCGGGAAATTTATTGTATGCGCTGACATTTTTTACATTCGCGGGAGCTTTGGGGATTTATCTGATGTGGTTTTATCAATTTATTGACCATGATTATTATGTGATAAATTTGTACATCTTTCCTGTCTTTCTCATTTTATCAAGTTTAGTTATTCTCAAAAAATATTTTACACATATTTATCATTCATTATTTTTCAAAATAATAATTGTCTTATTTGTAATTGTAAATATTTTTTATGCAAAACAAACGATGAATCACCGCTATGGTGGTTACATGGATTATCGCCTAAATGAACAACTCGCAGAACCCGAATTTCACAGCTATCTGAATGAGTTGGGCATTACACGAGATACATGGGTCATCAGCGTACCCGGTGGTGCGCCCAATGCCACACTTTACCTACTCGACAGACCCGGATTTACAGAGTGGATTGACCGCACAGGCAGCCGCCCTAATGTGGATGTGATACGCGATTGGCAGGCACGCGGAGCGCGATATTTAATTGTGAATCGTCCTGATTATTTGGAAAAACCTATGATGCAGCCTTTTTTAGATAAGGAAATAGGGCGATATAAGGATGTGCGGGTTTTTGATTTGGCAAAGTAAGTCACTGAAAATTACCAAGAAATGCCCTCAAGTCACTCAAGCAATCATGTTCAAAATCCCAAATGTCTTTTTGCATGGAAGCCTCTGTGTTACATTTTCTTCCTGCCTGTTTTTGCTCTTTTTTTGTGCATTGGTCGTATCGCATATAAATCTGCACCCAAAATTTATCGAAGTCTGAATCTTTGATAGATTTATCCTTTTGTTCGATACAATTCCGCCAACTTTCCAAACAATCAGCTTGCGTAGCATCTTGATTATGAATGGTTTTTAGGACGGTTTCTAAATTCCCTTTTCCTCCAATATTCAATAAATGACAGCCGATGGGAATAGAAATATGCTCATCAATCAGTACGTCTATAAATGTATCAACTTTCCGAAAAGCAGAAGATTTGGGAAAGACTGTTTTTATAGCTTCATTAATTCGCTCCAAACGCTGTGTTACCGTTTTCGTATCTTGGTCAATGATGATGCCGATACGTTCAATATTTCTTTTGCCCACTTGCATTCTGAGTGAATCCAAAGCCTGAATGAGTTTATTGAGGCTATCTCGCCTTCAAGACATTCATAGTCGTCAATATTGCAAAAAGGACGTGCTTCTACCTCTGCGGTAATATTCATTTTTCGGATAAGGGCATCGAAAAAGAACTTGTCAGAATCTCCTTCGACTATGAGGATATTTTCCATAGTTGGTTATTCGCCGCGTAGTGCGAGATTGTTTTCTAATTCGTAAATTAATGTCTCGCTAACGTGTTCATTCACAGCGATTTCATTGGTTTTTATATGTCTGTAAAATTCAAAATAACCACCAAGTTTCGCGTTATTATTTTGTTTTAAAACATTCGCAAATGCCTTAATCATTTCAATGCTATGTGTAGTTGCAAATATCTGAACTTTAAAGGCTTCTGCAAGTTTGAATATCGCCTCCCATATCTCCTCCTGATTGCTGTAATGAATGCCGTTTTCTATTTCATCAATCAAAATAATGCTATCAGGATTATTAGCGATTTTTAATAAGGATTGTACGAAACTTAATGTATTCATCTGAATGTCAGCGATTAAATATA
>JAHDEO010000527.1 GCA_020628725.1 Saprospiraceae bacterium | reverse complement strand
CGGACGGATGCTATACGAAACAATAATTTGTCGAGTATGGTTTGTTTTTCCGCGCTGAGATTTTTGTTGGAAATCAAAACTGCTTGTGATTGCATGACGACTTCAACTTCTTTCAAGCCATTGCTAAACAAGGTACTTCCCGAACTGACAATATCGCACACACCTTCTGCCAGACCAATTCCCGGCGCAATCTCTACCGAGCCGCTAATTTCGTGTATATCAGCCTGTACACCTTTGTCATTCAAATATTTAGAGAGAATGACAGGATAGGATGTTGCCACTTTTTTTCCTTGAAAATAGCTACTGTCGGTGTATGTCTCAGCTTTAGGAATTGCCAACGAAAGCCGACACTTTGAGAACCCTAATTGGATAACTGTATTGACCTCAGATTGTTTTTCGAGCAATACATTTTCTCCTAAAATACCTATATCAGCAGTGCCGTCTTCTACATATTTGGGAATATCATCATCGCGAAGATAGAAGAGGTCAAGCTCGAAATTGGTCGATGGGGCAATGAGTTTGTTTTTGCCTTCTTTGACCTTGATGCCGCACTCGCTGACTAGTTTTTTGGATTTGTCGCTGAGGCGTCCTGATTTTTGAATCGCTAATTTTAGTCGTTCCATGATCTAGTTCATAGGGTCGCGGACAGGCTGTCCACGCCACCTAATTCAACAAAAAAAGCCCACTACACAAGTAGCAGGCTTTATATTATATTGTACATAACATCCTCACCACTTGCTGTCAAGCAAATGTTGTATGGTGGTGATGTGTATGTGTGTAAGTCATCATTTTGGCGCAAAGATATAGGAAAAGTTTTAAATTTCAAAAGAGATGGCGGAAGTCGGCGCATTTCATTGTTAGAAGTCATAATTTATCTAATAAAAAATATCATTTGTCGAGATAACTTTGAAAATCGTGATAAATATGCCATTTTAGAGAAGAAAAATAAATGTTAACCTTATAATTTTTTAACATGACAAACACATTTTTAAAAGCCAAACACTGGCAATTATTTATCATCATTTTTGGTATACCAATGCTCGCTACGATCATTATGACGAGTAGTATGGCGGCTAAAATGTCGGGATTTATTGAAGGAGAAATTGACCCTGCGATGATGATGGGACAGGTAATCGCCGTCACTTCAAGTTTTATGAAAGCCTTTGGGCTGATTATGACATTTACGATATTGACCTTGTGGGGTTGGTATTGGTCGGTCGGTACTAAATTGCAGGAAAAAATTCCACAGGAAGCAAAAATGAATGTAAGAAAATTCGCATTTTTCTATGTTATCGGCTTTCTGTATTCCTTCTTTTTTGTGGGTTTAATGGTATTTATAGCTTCTTATTTGCCGATGATAATTAACGGAGTATTTTCACTTTCTGCTTTGAGTTGGGTGATGTCGATATTAGGTGTGGTGCATCTTCTGGCGATTTTTGCGATGTTTTATTGTATGTATTTTGTTGCAAAAACAATTAAAACAGCGGAAATGCAACGCGAAATGACCTTCGGCAATTTCGTAGGCGAGTTTCTGTTGATTTGGTTTTTCCCTATTGGTGTGTGGATTTTGCAGCCGAGGATTAATGCTTTGGCAGAAAAGGATATTTCGTCAGGAGGTGATGAGATGGGCTGGTTGGACGAGATGGAATGAGGCAATGCGACAATGAGATAATGCGACAATGAGATAATGCTACAATGCGATAATAAAGAACATTGTAGCATTATCGCATTGCAGCATTGTCGCATTATCAATAATTAATCATAAATTTCTCGCTGACGTTGAAACCATCTTTGGTCGCAACGAAAACATATACAGAAGGATTCAACTGAGATACATCTAATGTAAAGTTGTTGATACCTTCAAGTACAGTGTTCGTTCCCTTCGAAACTACTCTTCCGCCTGCATCGTAAATCATATACTCAAATTCACCTGTTGCATTATTTGCAAAAGTAACTTGAAGTACATCATTCGCTACCGGATTTTGTACGGCAAGTATATTGAAGCGATCTACTGTCTCTTCACGACTAACTACCACAACATCAGAAAAAGTAGTACTTCCACCTGTGTCTTCCATTGAAATGGAATAGTAGTTTTTGCCAAATAAAGGCGCGCTGTCATGGAACTCATACGTTTTGGCAGTAGTTGAGTTGATAGCACCTTCTACCCATCCGATTTTCTCGAAATTCACACCATCTTCGGCGCGATAGATAGAGAAGCCTTCATTGTTACTTTCCGTCAAAGTAGTCCACGAAATCAAGTTAGTTGTACCTAATGCAGTTACTTTGAAATCCGTCAATTCAACCGCCAAAGACGCTGTTTGATATGGAAAAGCTACCATACATTGCGTACCAACCGTACGTATATATACCAAACCAACAGGCGGTACATTATTGAATACGTTGTCGCTTTGCCAAGGACCGCTTGGGTCAAGTGCGTACTCTAAAGCACCGGCACCGCTGAGTTCAGCATCTACAGTGATTTGGTCAGGTGCAGTCTCTGAAACATCATTTACTGTAGGTGTTTCATTGATCGTATAGACTTGGCGTGTAGGACTGATAGCGTAGCAAATACTCATTGGCTCAAGACACTCATCAGGAATAGCTTTTATCAAGTTTTCCAACAAGATAATTTTGTAAACCAAACCCTCTACAGAGTCTTTACCGCTGGTCAACAAAATCAAATCCAATATCCCGATAATATCCGAAATACTGTTGATATTATTAGTATCGGTCAAGCCCTTAGCAACCATAGCTGCACAGAAATTCGGATAAACCGCATCTACAAATGCACAACATGGCTTACCCAAGTACATGTTTGTAAATGAAGCATCCACAACGGTGCGGAAATCATTAATATTGTACGCAACAGGTACAATAGCAATATTAGCAGGACCTGTAATGCCCAAGTCTGCAGGTGTAAATTCACCATCATCGTCAATGCCGATGATAGCAGGTCCCAGACCGTCTAATGCTGTTTGGTCAAGGTCAATAATAAGGTATTCCATCGTCGGCAAATTCGACGAAGTGGTCACGACCGCAAGGTCGGTAGACTCATTATCACATAGCGCGATTGGCGGTCCTATATCAATAGTTGGCATAATGACGCCGGTGCAGTTGGTCTGCGCAAACGTCATTGTAGTACAGAATAGGACGAAAATCAATGCATGTAAAGCTTGTTTCATTTCTTATACGTTTTAATAAACAAGTTGTCAGTTAAAATAAGCGTGTTTGGAGTAGCTTAGTTTGAACCTATTACTCAGTTAGTGAACAGTTTTAATTTAGAAAGACGATAAAAATAAGGTGATGGTTGTCGCTTTTCCTTCATCTCCTCATTTTCATTTCATGTCTAAAAATATCATTATATTATGTGATGATGGATTTTACAGGTTTTCCTTCTAAAGATACGCACCATCAACATAAATGTTGCTAAATCAGATAAAATGATGTTCGACTGGTAAGTGTGAGTAACGGATGTTTGACAATGGTTGAGGCTGCAAAATAAGCATTTTATAGCAAACTTGCGGAAAATCCGCCCATTTAAATTAACATTTTATTTAATGTTATATGCATTTTTTTCAGGGCTAAATGTTAAGAAAAGTCCATTTCATTATCGGAGATTCAGCGATAAATCCGATTTATTTCTTCCATTCAAGAATAAGTCCCTCCGCATCAAAGGCTTCATTTCCTACCAATTTTCCTTTTTTCTTTTCGATAATTTTAAACCCTGTTTTCAAGTATAATTGGATTGCAGGCGTATTTCCTGACAATACTGAAACCTCTACTTTATCATCACAACGCTCTAAAGCGAAGTTGAGCAGTGTATACCCGATGCCTTTTTTGTAATAATTCGGGTCAACATACAGCCAATTAATTTCGTCCGGGCTAAAGGCGACAAATCCAACCACTTTCTCCTCCAATAATCCCACATACAGTTCATCATCAAATAAACCTTCGTTTTCGGCAGTTTCTTCCAGTGTCAAAAAAGCTGCTAAATCAACGGAGCCTCTAAGTTCGTCCATACGTGCGGCATCGTGTATTTCGCAGAGTCTTTGCCAGTCACGGTTTTCGTAAGTTCTAATCTTTATCATGGATTCGTGATTCGTGTAAAAAAGTAATCATCATATTAATTACGCATAAACTCCAAAATAAATTCAAACAAAAACCGCTATTTTTGCATTCATTACAATGAGTAGATGATACGAGTTGCGGGTTGCGGATTCCGGGTTGACTAAATATGCACAAACTATGTCGCATTTAATGAACTCGTAACTCGCACCCCGTAACCCGCAACTTAAAAATAATGGAAATAAAAGTCACGGTAATAGACCGCGAAGGTGAGCGTCATGAGACAGAAGCCCCGACGGATATGAATTTCAATATGATGGAAATTTGTAAGGCAATGGAATTGCCTGTGGAGGGCACTTGCGGTGGGATGGCATTGTGTGCATCATGCCATTGTTATGTGGAGACGGAACATGAATTGCCCGAAATGTCTGAAGATGAAGAAGATATGCTTGACCAAGCTTTTTTCGTGGAGGATAATAGTCGGCTTGGCTGTCAGTTACATTTGACGGAGGCGTTGGATGGCTTGGTGATACGACTTGCGCCGGGTAGCGAGTAGCGGGTTACGGGTTACGGGTTACGGGTTACGGGTTACGGGTTACGGGTTACGGGTT
>JAHDEO010000526.1 GCA_020628725.1 Saprospiraceae bacterium | reverse complement strand
TGAATGGAATACCTTTGTCGAGTGCAATCTGTGTACTCAGCGTATAAATCGTTTTAAAACAGCCATTACACACATTACAATGCCGTTGCAAGCTATCCACAAAAATCTCATTCATTACAGGTGTTTCTCCGAAAATATGGTCAACTCCTAACTCCCCGACCACACGTCGCACATTATCTTTTGCTTGCTCCGAAATATAGCCATTATCCAATGTAAATGCTAAGACCGACAAGCCCATTTCCACCAATTGGGCGAGTGCATACGTACTATCTTTTCCACCGCTCAATAAGGCTAGACAATCGTATTTTCCGGTCTTTCGCGCCTTGCCTTCATTTAGAATTTTGAGTAACTCATCGTGTGTTTTGAAATAGCGTTTGGCACGTTCTTGATAAGTCTCAAAACTACGACAAAGATTGCACACACCTTCTTCGTCAAACTCTGCTGTCGGGTAATTGTCCGGCAAACCGCAACGTGTGCAATTATGCGTTTCTGGTGTCACAGATTTGACTTGTTCTTGGAGTACGACGACGCAATTTTGGAGGTCGGGATGTGTGCTAAGTGTGGCTTCGATTTCGCCGAGTTCGATGCGTCGTCCACTGATTTTTACTTGGTGGTCGATTCTGCCGAAATATTCGAGTTGCCCTTCATCATTGAGTCGTGCGAGGTCGCCTGTGCGATACATGCGCGAGGCAAGTGTAGGGTATTTTTCGGTAAATTTTTCTTTAGTCAAATCCTCACGCTGCCAATATCCGTCTGCCAAACCTGCGCCCGCTACATACAATTCACCCACAACACCCTGCGGTACAGGATTTCCAAAGTTATCCAATACAAAAGCCTGCATATTCGGAATCGGGATACCAATTGGAATAGATTTTTGCGAAGTATTTTTCGGATTAAATTGAGCAACGATACAACCCACCGTAGCTTCTGTAGGACCGTATTCATTATAAATTTTTAATTCGGGAGAAAATGATTGTTGAATGGAATTGGCAAGTTCCGTTTTGAAATTTTCCCCACCGACAATCATCGTTCTGACAAGCGAATTTTCGTATTTTTTTCCTTTTAATAAAGCTAAATGTGAAGGCGTTAATTTGATAATATCCGCTTGATTATCTTTTATTACATCCAATAATGATAAATCTGCACCTGTTTCATTTTCTTCATAAATTACAGATTTTCCAGCCGTTATAAAAGGCAAAAATAACGATGTTACGGTCAAATCAAATCCAATCGAAGTGAATAAAGGAACAGTAGGATTAGACATTATAACGTATTGTTCCTTAGACCATTGAATATAATTTGAGAGAGATTGATGTGAAATGACGACACCCTTTGGCTTCCCTGTTGAGCCGGATGTGTACATGATATAGGCAGGTGCATTCGATTTGACAGATAGTGGAGTGTCAGGCATTTTTTGGATATTCTCGCGCTCATTATCTAAATTTAAAATCGAAATATTCGTTACATCTTCGGCTAAATTTTTATGCGTAATTAATAAGTCTGCCTGTGCATCTTCGAGCATATAACGCACTCGCTCTGAGGGATAATCTGTTGCAATCGGGATGTATGTTGCCCCACATTTCCATACCGCAAAAATACTTATTAACAAGTCAGGAGAACGTTTGGTATAAATTGCTACGCGACTGCCCGAGGTGATATTTTTTGATTGGAGATGATGCGCGAGTTGATTTATTTTTTTATTAAAATCAGAGTAGGTATAATTTTCTTTTTTGTAGGAAATAGCGATATTTTCAGGTGTTACATTAACTTGATTTTCAAAGAATTGTAAGGTAGTTTCATCAGGCATGCTACCTGACCAATTAAGGTCAGTAACAATTTCTTGATATTCTTCCTCCGAAATCAAATTCGGCTGCAAAATCGACTGCGACCTATCCGCAATAAACGCATCCAATAACTTCAAAAAATGCCCCGAAATTCGCGCTCGTTGTATCTCCGAAAAAACAGCCGTATTCACATCAAAATACAAGCGAATATTTCCCGAATCGTCAAAGTCCATGACTTGTAAACGTAGGTGATGCCCTGCATCCGCATGATTCGGATGCAGCCATTCCTCTTGCATGGGTAATCCATTGAAATCACCGAAATTTCCGAGAATATAATTCAACACGACATTGATGCCGCGATTAAGGTGTGGACTTGCCATGCCCGTTTTGGCGTACTTTAAGAAGTTGAGCGATTCGAGTTTAAGTCGTTGAAAAAGTGCGCCAAAAGTATCGTTATTCTCAATATTTGTAGTCAGGGGAAATAACTCAATAAACACACCGGGGGTATTTTTAAAGTCAGCAGTCGGGCGGTTGTGTACAGGCGTGCTAATCGCTAATTCGGACTGACCGGACACGCGATGGAGCCAAGCAAAAACGATTGTTGTGAGAATATTGAACAAGGAAAGATGCTGTGTCCAAGCCTTAATATCCGCCTCTTGTGTAAGTGCGCGTAGGCGTGTGGAACGCTCGTTGCCTAAGTCTACACTGATGCGTTGTGAGCCTGTTGGTTGAGCATTTTTGTTGGTTTGTTTTCCGTAGATTTTGGGTGTAGGTGGTAGGTTTTCAGATAGGTTTTTCCAATAATCTTTTGCACGCGAACTTCCTGATTTTGAGCGGCTTTCGTAGTCGAGATAATCTGAAAAAAGTGGTAAAGGCGCGGCATTTTCAAGCGTATCATTCAGCACATGACCATACAAATTGGACATTGCCCGATATTGTGCCACGATTGCGAAACCGTCTGTAATCAAGTGGTGCTGATTGAGATACCAAATATATTTTTCGTCAGAATATTTAATTAGAGCTGAATCAAAAAGCCGTTTGGAAAGGTTAAAAATTTGTTCATTTCGTTCCGCTAAAAAAGCTGCTAATTTTGTGTCTGCATCTTCATTCGACCAATCTAAAAACACTAATTCATCCGAAATTGAATCTAACACTTTTTGCTGCGGAACACCATCCTCAACCTGAAAAACAGTCCGCATTGCATCGCATCGCAAGACCAACTCTGAAAATGCTTTTTGAAATACAACCACATCAATTTCGCCTGAAATTTCAAAGATGAAAATCATGTTGTATAATGGCACATCGGGATACATTTGCTGTCCCGTCCATAGTAGCAACTGGCTCTCTGTGAGTGGCTTAGGTGTATTCATAGTAAATTTTCAACCTCAATTTCAGTCATTCGCTGCTTGTCGCCCTGTAACGTAATTACTCATGGCTTCGATGTTCATAAAATGGTCAATCACCATGTCGGTCGGTGGTATCGTGATGTCGTATTCTTCCTCTAAAAACGCGATAATTCGCACGAAGCCCATTGAATCCACTAAGCCGCCGCCAAGTAGGTCGTCCTGTGCGGTCAAGGTGGTGTTTGGGTTGTTGAGAATTTCGTTTTTAATGTATTGTATAATGGTATTGGTCATGTTAGTCACGTAGCACGGTGCTCTTGTACCGACGTATGACGGTATCCAGCCCGTGTTCTGCGATTGCTATGCGCGGACTGGAAGTACCGCGCTACGTTTACTCGTCGGACATTTTCAAAATGTCAGGCGAGATTATAATTTACAATCAACTGTTTATCAATTTCTTATAGTTCACTTTGCCTGCTGAAGTGCGTGGTATCGTATCAATAAATTTGATATTTGAAGGCACTGCATAAGCCGGTAAACGCTTACTAAGATACAACTTTAAATCGGATATTTCGAGGTCTTTTTTTAGCACTGCAACTGCGTTGATATAGGCTTCATCGTCATTTTTTACAGCAAAAATGGCAGCGGAATCTACGGCTTCATGGGTCGTTAAAGCGGCTTCTACTTCGTCTAATTCGATACGATAACCACGTACTTTTACCTGTCGGTCTTTACGTCCGAGAAAATATAAATTGCCTTCTTCGGACTCACGTACAAGGTCGCCTGTGCGGTAGAAAACTTCCTCGCAACCCGTAATTCTTTGCCGTCGATAAAAGCCTTTTTCTGTCAAATCCGGTTGGTTCCAATAGCCCTTCATTTGGGTGGCAGAACGGATGAGTAATTCGCCCGTTTCACCTTGCTTTACGGGAGCGTCATTTTCATCGAAAATCAACATTTCCGTATTCTCCCAAATCTCACCAAGCGGAACTGTTTCATCAACTTCGGGCGGCTTCGATAAGTGATAATAGGTACACTGATTGACCTCTGCCGGACCGTACACATTAGAAAAACGTGTATTGGGTAATCGTTGCATCAAAGCGCGAAGATGCTTGGCAGGAAATGGTTCACCACAAAATAAAATCCAACGCAAGGCACTCAAATCTAACTTATCCATAATACCCGATTGCAAAACTTGAATCAAAGCAAAGGTGACTGAATACCAAATCGTTAAGCGTTCTTTTTCAATGAGTTGCGACATGCTCACGGGGAGTTTTGTATGGATGTCGGGAATGATAACGGTCGTAGCTCCTGCGAATGGAATGGTAAAATATCCCATTGTTGCCACATCAAAATGAAGTGCGGCGTGGTTGCCGAAACGGTCATTCGCTTGTACATTATATAGGTCGGCGGAGAGTTTTGCGTAGGTAAGTCCGCTGCGGTGCGTGTGCATGATGCCCTTTGGCGTACCCGTTGTGCCGGAGGTGTACATGATGTATGCGAGGTCGTCTTCGAGGGCGCGGATGTTGGGGTTTGTGTGGGGTGATTGTTGGAGATTTTTTTGT
>JAHDEO010000525.1 GCA_020628725.1 Saprospiraceae bacterium | reverse complement strand
AAGGCTAACTACAACGTAGTCAGCCTCTTAATAATTTACAGGGATACCCTATTTCAAAATGAAATTTAACAAACATTATTCAGAATATTATTCCGAATAATGGTGTTGAATATTCCAATGTCAAAATAAAATTAAGTCAAAACTATCTTTAACCACGATTTTTTATGCGATTGCCATAGTGAACAGCCCCGATAGTCGCAGGTTGCTCAATTAAGGTGTATCGCTGCTTTGCGCTTGCTTTACCGCTCGTCTTCGCTTTTAATTTCCTCAATAATTTGCAGTAAATTTTCTTTTGGAATTTTCGTAATCCGGGCAATTGTATCAACAGACATATTTTCTTCTAAGCAACTTTCGATGATTTCACGTTTTGCTTTATCCACTGCGAATTTCATTCTTCCTCTTATATCTTGTTCTGCAATTGAAGCGTTATCATAAGCGATTAATTCTTCTTTTTTCCAACTGTGTTTATCGGCGTCTTTGTATGCTTCTCTAAGTCCTTCATCATCAACATTATCCGGGATGACATCTAAATCCTCTGCATTCTTGATGAAGAAAACCCATTTTTCTATAAGCGTATTCAATTCGTTTACCTTTAGGGTGAATTTTTTTAATTCAATAAAAGTAAACTGAATATCTTTTAATTTGTGTTCATAGGTTTCTCCATTTACGATGATGTGATGAGATAAGTAACTTTCACTTTCAAAATAATTGAAATCTAAAATTCCCACAAAATAAGTTGGCTTCAATAAAGGGTATTTTTCTCCTCTGTCAATTTGCATGGAATAGTCGCGGCAGGTGTAATATTGGACTCTTTTATCGAAACCGTCAACATCTGCAACTTGCATTTCTACAACAAATTGCCGACCTTTTTTATCAATTGCACGAACATCAATTATTGATGCTTTCTCTCCCGCTACTCTTGGAAATTGATAAGGGTTTGCAATCGTGACTTCTTTGATTTGCTCACTTCCTTCTAATCTCAATACCGCATTTAGAAATGAGATGAGAATTTTGGTTTTCTGCTCATTGCCAAATATTTTCCTAAAGGCAACATCGTTTTTTATATCTACAAATTTCATCTTTTTTTATTTTGGTATGGAGTGACCAGCTCGCCCCTCAAAGTTACACATCACATCTACGAATATAAGCTATATCTGTTACTTTTCAAAATATTTGTTCCGGCTGATGTGGAAGTGGCATTTTAGAATTTTTGGTAGTATTCGAGGAAAATAGAGTGTAGTCGGCAGACGAAGTTTTGACGAAAATTGGCGGTTTGGATGCCCAAATGCGTGTTATTTATAACAGGATTCGTCTGGCGACACGCCTGATTTGAAGTGCTAAACAAGCTGACCGCGAACTCGTACAGGCGACTTCAGTCGCCATGTTATTTTATTTTTTTATTTATAAATAAATAATTAAAAATTAACAAAATACGAATTGTTATTATTGTGACATGGCGATTAAAATCGCCTGTACGGTATTCGCGGTCAACCTGTAAAGCAGAACTAAAAAGCCTCCTACCAACCATCGGTTAATAGGAGACTTCAAAATACTTTAAAAAATGATTCGCAATCAGGTCATCTTAAAATTGATAATTAGCCGTAAGAATAAAATTTCTTGGCGCACCGGGACCCAACCTTGAAGGATTCAGACCACCTAACCAATACGTTTCGTTAGCAAGATTATTAAGTTTTAAGGTCAACTGCATATTGGTATTATCCGGTCTGTAGTAGAGGGCAGCGTCAAATACCGTGTAAGCGGGCAAGGCTACTCTACTGGTGCTATATGTGGGATTGTACCAAGTAAATCTTTCACCTACATACTGCGCTCCAAGACCAATTCCGATACCTCTCAAAGCATCAATGGTAAAATCGTAACGTCCCCAGAAATTGGCATTATGCTGGGGTGCGCCTCCGATTCTTTCGCCGATAAATTCTTCTATCGCATCTTCTACAATTTCTGCGGTATTGAATCCATAAGAAGCTACGACTTGGAAGTTGGGTGCTACGTAACCGGAGACATCCATCTCAAATCCCATACTTCGTTGCTCGCCTCTGGTCGTTAGGTTGTCTAAGTCATAAGTGTCTCCAAGTAGGATATTTTTCTGGATAATATCGAAGACGGCGAGATTGGCAAATATTCTTCCATTCAAAAATTCACCTTTGAAGCCTAATTCTTTCAGACTACTCTCCAATGGGTCAAACCTTGCAGGTGAAGCCGCCCAGAAAAAGCCTTCAGCCGTTGGCGATAGTGAGACTGTGTTGGTGTGCGGTTGGAAACCTTCGAGGTAAGTCGCGTAAGCACTAATCTGGTTGGTTATCTCATACGTCAAACCAATTCTTGGTACGAAGGCACTGGTGGTTAATTCGTCTTCTGACCTTTTGTAATTGAAAATATCTTCGAATAACTCGTATCGCAAGTTAATTAAGGCAGAGAGTTTGCCAATTTTGAATTGATTTTGAAGGTAAAAACCATTTGAGGTATTCAAATTAGCCGGAATAGATAATTCTGCGAGATTATAAGCATTCGTATTTCTGGCACCGTTAAATGGAGTTTCTAAATTGAAATGTGGAACGGCAGGGACGGGCATCGTTACACCGTCAACCTCCATAGTTTGGAAATTAGCGGCATTATCGGGGTTGAAATTTGATTGTCCGCCACTTAGCGTTAAATATCTTCTGGCACGTAGGAATCCGGCGCCGGTTTTTCTTTCCCATCTGGTCGCATCGAATCCTACTAATATTTTGTTGCTGATGTTTCCGGTTTCAATATTATAGTCGAAGTAAGCACTCAAATTGTCTGTTTCCCAGAATTGCTGTCTTCTATCATATCTCAATCTTGCCAATGTCGGAATTACATTTCCTTCAATATCTACGGCTGTTCCATCCACTCTATGCTCCGCCAAATCTTCTTCCCACGTATGCTTCATGTATTGAGCATTGAAGCCAAAATCATCCGTAAACTTCTTGCTGAAGTTGGCGGTGAACATGAGTTCGTTGTTTTTATAATGGTCATTGGCTGCGCCCACATTTAGCGATATAGGCGTGCTGTTGATGTCAAATTCACCATTAATCGCACCAAAAATAGGTTGACCTCTATCCAGATTTCCGACACTATTATTATAAATCATTTCAACATTCAGTGCTGTCGATTCATTCGGAACATAACTGAGAGAAGGCATGATTAAAAAGGCATTATTATCCACCAAGTCTCTGAAAGATTTTGCTTCTTGATAAGCTGCATTCAGACGATAAAGCAATGTTTTACTTTCATTAAGCGGACCTGTAAAATCCGCTGTTGCTCGCAATGTCGAGAAGCTACCGGTAGATAATGATACCGCTCCGCGTTTTTCTTTTAGAGGTTTTTTGGTGACCATATTTACCGTACCGCCCGGGTCGGCACTTGAGAATGTGACAGACGAAGGTCCTTTTATGACTTCTACTCTTTCGAGATGCGATGTAATGGGCTGCAAAAAGTAATATTGACGTGTACGCAATCCGTTGACGACCTGCCCATCATCTGCCTGCGTGATACCTCTGATATTATAGTGATTGTAGATACCTGTGGCAGCGACATTACTCACGGTTTTAACGGCATCTACGAGTTGGAATGCCTGCCTGTCGCTCAATAATTCCTTTGTTACCGTAGAGACTGACTGCGGAAGCTCTTTGTTGAGAATGGCTACCTTCGAACCGGAGAAGGAGTAATCACTATTGTAATCTTTTCTACGTCTGCCGATGACTTCTACGGACTGCAACAGTTCACTCGATTCGATTAGAGCTATTTTTCCCAAGTCAAGATTTTGACCGGACCTGACATCAACATCTAATGAAGATGCAACGTAACCTAATATAACTTACGATTACTTCGTAATTTCCGGCATCTTTTAATCCTAATGAAAAATTACCATCAGTATCACTTGTCGTGCCTACTTGTGCACCATTAGAATTTTTGGCTACCACTGTAGCACCAATCAGCGGTGTATTATCAGATGCTTGAATACTTCCACTTAATGTTTGTGATATGGCTTGTACTGTAAATAGCAAGCTGAATATCAATGTGTAAAGGCTTTTAGTCATTTTTATTAATTTCGACATTTAAATGCAACAATGTTGCAAAATTAACAAAAATCACACTAAATGCAACTTAATTGCATTTTCTTTTTGTTGAATTTTATGAATAGACTAAATTGGTTTTATCTCCGGTAAAAATCTTGTCAATTATAATGACAGAAAGCACGTTTCTTTAGAGCTATAAATCACATTTACCGACACAAGACATACTTGCGATTTTTTAAAATATTTGTTCCGGCTGATGTTGAAGTGAAATTTAGGGTTTGGACACTAGTGAATAAGGTTCTCCTATATGCAAAATGGCGGCACATAGCCGCCATAATCTTTATTTTTACATCTGTGTATCCGCGTATTGTGGATGAGGCTTTGGTATTTCTTTTTTGTCGTCTCCTATCATTTCCCGAATATCAATTTCGATTCCTCTTGAAATGGTCGTAATCGGTACATCATTACTCATGCCTTCAAAGGGATTTTCCGACACATCGCCTACGCGCTCCATGAGCATGAAAATCCATGAAATCACAATACTAAACGGTATAGTTAGCCAGACAAAATTTTCAGAAATGATTTTATAGAGATGCTGTGTTAGCATCCAAATAAGTTCATTGAAATTTTGTAACTTAGTTC
>JAHDEO010000034.1 GCA_020628725.1 Saprospiraceae bacterium | reverse complement strand
CGAATCGTGTTTTCATCCTCGCAATGTGTAGCAATCAACATCGGACATTCCGCAAATAATTTATCAAGCGTAACAGGATTATCAACCAACATATTCCCTGTGCTGCTACCCATAAATGCCTTGATACCGCATACATTTTTAGGGTTCGTTTTCAAGACTTCTTCCAAATTATCATTGGAGGCTCCCATAAAAAAGGAGTAATTGGCGAGCGATTTTTTTGCAGCAATATCGTATTTGTCTTGTAGCAATTCTTGAGTGACTGCGGGGGGCTTGGTGTTGGGCATCTCCATGTATGACGTGGTGCCTCCGGCTACGGCAGCGCGTGGCTCGGTGTAGAGGTCTGATTTGTGCGTCAAACCCGGCTCGCGGAAGTGTACTTGGTCGTCGATAATACCCGGAATGAGGTATTTGCCTTTACCGTCAATAACGACATCTGCATTGGTATCTATCTGATTAGCAACTTGTTCGATACGTCCGTTTTTTACCAATACATCACCTGCGAATATGTGTCCTTCATTGATGATTTGGGTGTTTTTTATGATAATTGATTTCACGTAAAGCAATTTTCATCACAAAAGCTGCGGGTTTAAACCCGCAGCTTTTGTGATGTGATATTTTATTTCAATTTTTCTAACAACTCCTTTCCAGCCGCAATACTACCTTTCATATCATCACTCACATGCTGTATTTCAACTTTTTGTACTTCTAAATAGGTCATGATTTCTTCGTGTGTGCGGGTATCATTTTCGGCAGGTAGTTTGAGGTTTGCCATCCAATCCATCATGCCCTCTCCGGCTTGTTCGAGAGCTTGGACGTGGTCGTCAATTTCTTGTTTTAAAATCAAATTTGTGGTGCCATTTTTTTGCTCGCGCAATTGCTTTTGTGTTCGGTGAATATCGTCCATTTTTGGCATCACTTCATCGTGAATAACCATGACTTCACGGACAAGTTCTTGTTGGATAGCATCGTTGCTTGGTTTGCAACTTGAGAGGTAAAACAATGAAAAGCAGCTAAGTATAATGAGTGTTTTTTGCATAATAATAAAGTGTTTTGATTACGAGTAAAACGAATCACGGATTAAAGAATTACGACATGTTATTTTCTCGAAAAAATATTATATTTTACAATGCAATAAATCGCACGAAAACCATCGCGCCAATTAATTTTTTTCCCTTCTTCATATGTGCGTCCATAGTATGAAATGCCGACTTCGTAAATGCGAACTTTGGGAATACGAGAGATTTTGGCAGTTACTTCCGGTTCAAAGCCAAAACGCTTTTCTTTCAGATTGAGACCTTGCACCATCTTGGTATTGAACAACTTATAACAAGTCTCCATATCGGTCAGATTGAGATTGGTAAACATATTGGATAGGAAAGTCAAAAATTTATTACCTATAGAATGCCAGAAAAACAAAATGCGATGCGGATTGCCACCCATAAAACGCGAACCATACACCACATCCGCAAAACCATCCAAAACAGGCTTCAACAAAATGTTATATTCCTCTGGATCGTACTCCAAATCGGCATCCTGAATAATGAGATAATCGCCCGTCGCATGTTGGATGCCCGTATGCAAAGCTGCGCCCTTACCCTGATTGACCTCATGGCTGTAAAACTGCATATCGGTGTCAGGGTGTTCACTAATATATTGCTTGATAACGCTTTCAGAATCGTCAGAAGAAGCGTCATTGACAAGAATCAATTCTTTCTCGATGCCATTGATGAGCTGTACTGCGCGGACTTTATCCAAAATTCTATGGATAGTGCGCGCTTCATTGTATACAGGAATGACTATGGATAGCTTAGTAATTTGCATTGGGGCGAAATTACGTATTTTATGGTGTTGGAAAAAATAAAAACGCCTATTGCGAGGCAATAGGCGTTTTCTTAACAGATAGGAATGTCTCTGGCTACATATACGCCTCAAGCGGCGGACAAGTACAAATCAAATTTCTATCTCCCTGTGAATTATTCACTCGCCCGACGGCTGCCCAGAATTTCACGCTACGCACATAGGGTAGGGGATAGGCTGCCTTCTCGCGCGAATACGAGCGCGTCCATTCATCTGCTGTAATGAGTGCCAGCGTATGCGGTGCATTTTTCAATACATTATCTTCTTTGTCGGCTGCTCCTGTGGCTACTTCGTCCATCTCTTTTTTGATTTGGAGCATGGCATCGCAGAAGCGGTCGAGTTCATCTTTACTTTCGCTTTCGGTGGGCTCAATCATAATCGTACCCGCAACCGGGAACGACAAAGTAGGCGCGTGGAAACCGTAATCCATCAGGCGTTTTGCCACGTCTTCTGCCTCTACACCAAGCGGTTTGAATTTTCGCAAATCAATAATCAACTCATGCGCTACACGTCCGTTTTCACCTTTATAAAGGATATCGAATTCGCCTTGTAAACGCGCTGCAATATAATTCGCATTGAGAATAGCATAACGAGTCGCATCTACAACACCTTGATTGCCAAGCATTCGTGTATAAGCATAAGAAATCAACAAGATGCTCGCACTACCCCACGGCGCAGCCGATACTGCGGGGATGCCCTTCACGCCGCCCGTCTGTACGAGTGGATGCTTGGGCAGGTAAGGCGCAAGGCTTTTATTGACACAAATCGGTCCCATGCCCGGTCCGCCACCGCCGTGTGGGATGGCAAATGTCTTGTGTAAATTCAAGTGACACACATCCGCACCAATTTCCGCCGGGCTCGTCAAGCCAACCTGTGCGTTCATATTCGCACCGTCCATATAGACCTTGCCGCCGTGTTGGTGGATAAGGTCGCAAATCGTCTTGATTTCTACTTCAAAAACGCCGTGTGTAGAAGGATAAGTCACCATCAAACAAGAGAGATTTTCGGCGTGTTCTTCTGCTTTTACTTTGAGGTCGCCGAGGTCAATATTGCCGTTTTCATCGCATTTTGTCACCACGACTTTCATGCCTGCCATGACCGCACTTGCCGGATTGGTGCCGTGTGCAGAAGCGGGAATGAGGGCAACATTTCGATGTGTATCACCATTGGCTTCGTGATAAGCGCGAATCGTAAGCAAGCCCGCATACTCGCCTTGTGCGCCCGAATTGGGTTGAAGCGAACAAGCATCAAAGCCCGTAGCCGCACAAAGATAGCTTTCCAATTCTTCAAAAATCTGCTTGTAACCTTTCGCTTGGTCAAGCGGAATGAAAGGATGCAAACCACCAAATTCCGCCCAGCTTACCGGCATCAATTCTGTCGCCGCGTTTAGTTTCATGGTACAGGAACCCAACGGAATCATGGAGTGAGTAAGGGATAAATCTTTGTTTTCCAAAGACTTAATATAGCGCATCATTTTCGTTTCGGAATGATGGCTATTGAAAATCGGATGGGTAAGATATTCTGATTTGCGTTGAATATTCGCGGGGATTTTTGCCTCTAATTTGGCAGCTATTCCCGTGTAATGTTTCAATTCACCATTTAAAGGTAAAGGAACGAAATCAAGTCTATCTGAATTTTTAAAAATATCAATAATATCTTTTAAATCCGTTATGGAAACCGTTTCATCCAATGTAATTCCAATATAATTTTCTCCGAAATAACGGAAATTAATACCGTTTTGGAGGGCAAGTTTTTGAATATTATCACGTACTTCCTGTGAGGATGTTTTTATTTTTAAAGTATCAAAATAATACTCGTTTTCGTTGGTAAATCCTTGCGCTTCAAGCTCGTGTGCAAGTACGCGCGTAAGTCCGTGTATGCGTTCCGCAATTGCGCGAATGCCTGCCTGACCGTGATACACGGCATACATGCCCGCCATAATCGCCAGCAATGCCTGTGCCGTGCAGATATTGGACGTGGCTTTGTCGCGGCGAATATGTTGCTCACGGGTTTGGAGTGCCATGCGGAGAGCAGGATTGTTGTTGGAATCGACGGAAACGCCGATAATACGTCCCGGAATCTGACGTTTGAAATCCTCGGTAGTCGCAAAATATGCGGCGTGTGGACCGCCGTATCCCATCGGAATACCTAAGCGTTGGGTCGTACCGACTACGGCATCTGCACCCCATTCGCCGGGAGGTGTGAGCAGCGCGAGACTGAGGATGTCGGCAGCTACGGTGAGGTAGGCTTCGGCGGCTTTGGTCTTTTGTGCGAAGGCGGTGTAGTCGGCTACCTCGCCATCGGCTGCGGGGTATTGGAGGATGGCACCGAAGGTCTTTTCATCAAATTCAAAAGTACGCCAATCGCCGATAACTAACTCAATACCAAGCGGTATCGCACGGGTTTTTAGTACATCAATCGTTTGCGGGAGGACTTTATCTGATACGAGAAATTTATTAATTGCCTCGCCTTTATTGCGTTTATTTTTTTGATTATAAAACATGGTCATCGCTTCGGCAGCAGCCGTGCCTTCGTCGAGTAGCGAGGCATTGGCAATCGGTAAAGCAGTGAGGTCGCTGACCATCGTTTGGAAATTGAGGAGAGCTTCGAGTCGTCCCTGCGCAATCTCGGCTTGGTAAGGCGTGTACTGCGTATACCAACCGGGATTTTCAAAGATATTACGAAGAATGACCGACGGTGTAATCGTATCGTGATAGCCCAAGCCGATGTAGCTGCGGTAGACTTTATTTTTGGCGGCAATCTTTTTTAACTCACGTAAATATTCATATTCGGTGAGGGCTTCGGGGAGTCCTAAATCGCTATTGATGCGGATATTAGGCGGTATGGTTTCATCTACGAGTTGGTCCAATGTGCCGATACCGATGGTATTCAGCATGGAGTTCAATTCGCTTTGGTCGGGTCCGATGTGGCGTTTGACGAATTGGTCGTAAGATTGTATTTGTAACATTAATTGACGTGATTTTGATACCAAAATTAGAACGGCGCGAAATTAAGTGTTTTCTATGCAAAATGTAAATATTCGCTGCCTATCAATAGACGTTTTAAATTGTATTTGGTGACGGTGTTTTTAATTATGAATTTTAAATGGAAGAATTTTGAATGATAACAACATTGTAATTTAGAATTGGTTGAACACAAAAAAAGCGCATGACATTAGATGTCATGCGCTCGATTTTATCTTTTTGCTCTACGAAAAAAGCAAATTTTGATTCATTCGGAATTCAAAATTCACTCATTCAGAATTATCCTTAATCCATTTTGACAATCTTCTCAGAAGCAGAAAGCCAGTTGTTGCCTTTCAATTGTACGTAGTATGTACCCGGAACAAGGTTTCCTGTGTTGAAATGAATGATGTTAGGACCGTCATTTACAGGAAGCATTTCGGTGTATACTGTTCTGCCCAATGCATCAGCGATATTCAATTCCACTTCGGTATCACCGAGATTGGTGTTGTAGAATTTGACGCTACCTCTGTTGCGTACAGGATTTGGGAATACTTCAATGGTATTGACCACGCCGTCTTCAAAACAAGAAGAACGAACGATGAGTTGGCTGCCCGCAGTTGTTGCAAGACCGTCTAAATCTACTTGCTGGAGACGGTAGTAGTTGTCCAAAGAAGGCGAACGGTCTGTAAAAGTATAGACATTCGATGTAGATGAATTGCCATTGCCTTGTACAGTACCGATGGTTTCGTAGTTGACACCGTCTATACTTCTTTCAATATTGAAGTAAGCATTATTATTTTCGCTGGCGGTCTTCCAAGTGAGTTCGATGGAGCAGTCTTCACCGTTAACGGCATCGAAAGAAGTCAATTCTACAGGAAGAGATTCCGCACAAATTTCACTGAAGCAACTGAAAGTCAAGTCATTGACATACGCACCTTCATCTACAGGTACACGTGTACCTCCTGAAAATGTACTGACGAATGTTGGAGGAAATATATTTCTATCGTGCCAAGTCAAGTCAAGGCAGGCATCAACATCAGTTACGTTGAAAGCCAATGTACCGACATTGACCCAAGCACCTTCAATCAATACTCCGTTACCACCCGAAAGCTCCACGTTGTAAGAAATAATAGTATCCAACGAACCACCAAGGTTATGCGGAGAATACAAAGCAGTCAATACGCCATTGTCGAGGATAAAGCTACTCAATTCTCCTTCTCTGTTGATGACTGCACTACCCGGAGTAAGTGCATCACGATTGAATGAGAAACGATAGTTTTGTTCCGCAATGGTAAATGTAGCAGCAGGATCGCTGGCTCTTACGTCAATGTCCACCATGAACTGTTCGCCATCACAATCTAATGTATTGAGATTGAAGCGAACGTCATATTGTCCCTGGCTAAAGCCAAAGACGCAGAACGCGAACATCAACATTAATGTAGTAAACAATCTTTTCATTTTTTGATACTTTAAGTTTTGAATGGAAATGAGAAATTTAATACAAATTCCAAGATCCAAAAACCAAATCCCAGTCAAAGCTTTAAGAGGAATTTGGTACTTGTCTATTGGAATTTATATTGATTTTAGTTTATGACGTATAATGTGCATGTAGATACTCTACATGAAATAATAATTATGATTAAACACTTTTTTGAATGTCTTATGGGAACTTAAGGGAATAGCAAAGAATCAAGATACAATGTGATTACCGCGAGATAAGTGATTATAACTCAATTTAAATGTTGGGTTGGTTGTGAATAGGATGAGTGCAGAGATGATGATTTCCAAACGTGTGTTTTGTTCTACAAAACTAAGGATATTTATCGACACTTTTAACAGAAATGTGTAAATTTTTCTTTTCATCAATAAAATGCACTAATAATTTGCCAAATCCATCGCCAAAATCAAACATTATTTACGACCTTTTGTTACCTTTGCAGCCGAATTTTCAAAAATTATTGAAACTTTTGTAAGTTAATTTTAAGTCCATAGTTGATAGTCCATAGTCCATAGGTGAACGCAAGTCTCATCAAAAACTATGGACTATGGACTGTTCTTCAAATAAAAAATTATGAAATTATTGGTCTGTGTCAGTAAAACACCGGACACCACAACCAAAATCTCTTTTGCCAACAACGATACGGAGTTCAACACACAGGGCGTTCAGTACATCATGAATCCCTATGATGAATGGTATGCACTCGTGCGTGCCTTAGAACTCAAAGAAGCCGCAGGCGGTACTGTTACCACGATTAATGTCGGTCCTGCTGCCAACGATACCGTTATTCGCAAAGGACTTGCTATCGGAGCAGATGACGCGATTCGCGTGGATGCACCCGAAAATTGCAGCACCTACTACGTAGCAAAGCAAATTGCCGAACAAGCCAAAGCAGGCGGTTACGATGTCGTATTTTTCGGTAAAGAAACTATCGACTACAACGGCGCACAAATCGGCGCAATGGTCGCTGAAATGTTGGATATGCCATTCATTTCTTATGCTACCAAAATGGATGTTGCAGGGAATACAGCTACTATCTCGCGAGATATCGAAGGTGGTCAAGAAGTTGTGGAAGTTGATACGCCATTTGCTATCAGTGCTGCCAAAGGACTCGCTGAACAGCGCATTCCAAATATGCGCGGTATCATGATGGCAAAACGCAAGCCATTAAATGTCGTACCTCCGGTAGATGTAACAGAAAAGGTTTCGGTTGCATCCTACGCCCTTCCTCCTGCGAAAAAAGAGTGTCACTACATCGACGCAGAGGATATGGACAAATTGGTCGAACTGTTACACAGCGAAGCCAAAGTAATTTAATAACTATTTAATGGACAATGGATAACGGATAATGAATAACGAATAACAGTTAGGATGAATTTTCGCGTAGCGAAAATCGTGTTAACCATTGACCGTTATCCATTATCCGTTATCCATTAACCATTATCCATTAATAAAAAAATGATTTTAGTATATACAAGCAGCCCGGAAGGTCAACTCAAAAAATCTGCCTTCGAAGCTGTGACTTACGGATATAAAGCAGCGCAAGCAATGGGTACAGAAGTTGTTGCGTTGACTATCGGAAATGTAGATAACGCAGGCGTACTCGGTCAATATGGCGCGAGTAAAGTGCTCAATGCAGCCGGAGCAGATAGCTTTGACAGTGGCGTACACGCGGCTGTTATCGCTAAAGTAGCAGAACAAGTTGGCGCAAGCGTCGTTGTTATGCCCGACGATTCTACAGGTAAATCACTCTTGGGAAGAGTTGCTGTCCGTTTGGATGCAGGTGCAGTCAGCGGTGTCAAATCTTTGCCTGATACGAGCGCAGGTTTTGCGGTGAAAAAGAATGTATTTTCCGGTAAAGCCATCGTTGATTTCAATATCAGTTCTGACAAGAAAGTACTCTCTATCGCGGGTAATACTTTCCCGCCGGAAGTAGTTGGTGGCGATGTCGCTGTTGAAGCTGCAGGAGTAGACGTACCTGCGAGTCGCGTACGTGTGAAGGAAGTCAATACCGTTAAAGGTACAGTGCCGCTTCCTGAAGCAGAACTTGTTGTTTCTGCCGGACGTGGTATGAAAGACCCCGGCAATTGGGGAATCATTGATGAGTTGGCAGGGCATCTTGGTGCTACTACGGCTTGCTCGCGTCCTGTTGCGGATGTGGGATGGCGTCCCCACCACGAACATGTTGGTCAGACCGGTGTAGCGATTCGTCCGAATCTTTATATCGCGATTGGTATCTCAGGTGCGATTCAGCACTTGGCAGGCGTCAACCAAAGTAAGACAATTGTTGTTATCAATAAAGACCCGGAAGCACCTTTCTTCAAAGCAGCCGATTACGGTATTGTAGGCGATTTGTTTGAGGTAGTTCCGCGTCTCAATGAAGCAATTAAGAAATTTAAGGCGGCGAATTAAGATGAGTTGTCGAATTGATGAATTGTCGAGTTGACGATTTATTGATTTGATATTTTTTCGCTGAGCGAAAATTGATAAAATATAGTAAGCATCGCAGATGTTTACTATATTTTTTTGTACGATAATGAATCGTCAATTCGTCAATTCGTCAACACAACAACTCGTCAGCTCGTCAGCCCATCAAAACATTTTGCAATCCCGTTAAAAATCGCTAATTTTGTCCGATTGGTCGGATTGACCTCTTTTGATATGAAAAAAATCGAACTCGAAATAGTTGCTATATCGCACACCGCCACACAATCATCGAATTATGCGTTGGTTTTGGGCGAAACAGAAGGGGTACGTCGTTTGCCCATTGTGATTGGAGGATTTGAGGCACAGGCGATTGCTGTGGCGATGGAACGTATGAGTCCACCGCGCCCGCTTACGCACGATCTTCTTTGCAGCACCCTCGAAACTTTTGGCATCGAATTACAAGAAGTCATTATTAGTAATTTGCTCGACGGTATTTTTTATGCCCGCCTCGTTTGCACTCAAAACGGCGAAACGATAGAAATCGACTCTCGTACCTCCGATGCACTCGCTTTGGCTGTGCGCGTGGGCTGTCCGATTTATTCCTACGAATTTATTCTCGAAGCTGCGGGTGTTGTACTCGAAACCCCTGAAATAGAAGAAGAGGATGGCAGAGTGGAAGTCAGAAGCGGACGTAGCAAAGAACGCTCGCTCTCCCAATATGACTTAGGCGAACTTAAAGTTCAGCTCGAAGAAGCACTGAAAGAAGAAAATTATGAATACGCAGCATTGATTCGAGATGAAATCTCCAGAAAAGGCGGCTAATATACAGGCGCCTTCCGTCGCCAAGTAAATAATTGTTTTGTTTTCAACATCCATTCGGGATGTATGATTTTATAAATCGCTATACTTTCCATTCTATCTAAAAAAGCGATTTATAAAATCGCATTGAGCATAGAAAACTATGCAGACGCTCATCATCCTACTCACACTTGCCACACTATTTTCCATGTTAATTTTTCGTAAGAATAAACAGACACCCGAATGGGAAAATCCTGAAATATTCAATATCAACCGAGAAGCACCCAAAGCCCATTTTATTCGTTACTCGAATTTGGAAAAAGCCAAATCAGAGGATAATACCGACAATCTAAATCGAATTTCCCTCAATGGCAAATGGAAATTTAATTGGGTGAAAAAGCCTGCCGACCGTCCCGCCGATTTTCACGAAAAAGACTATGATACTTCCAAATGGGATGACATCCAAGTTCCCGGCAATTGGGAATTACAAGGTCATGGCTTACCGATTTATACAAATGTAAAATACGTTTTTCCGAAAAATCCGCCACATATTCCACATAATTACAACCCTGTGGGCAGTTATGTGAAGGAATTTGAGATGCCGCATGATTGGTCGGGAAAAGACGTATTTATCTATTTTGGTGCAGTACGAAGTGCCATGTATTTATGGGTGAATGGTGAGGAAGTCGGCTACAGTCAAGGCAGCAAAACGCCCGCACAATTCAATATTACCAAGTATGTCAATGCGGGTAAAAATAAAATCGCAGCAGCCATCTATCGTTGGTCGGATGCGAGCTATATCGAAGACCAAGACTTCTGGCGATTAAGTGGAATGGATAGAGAAGTGTATTTATATGCAACTGATAAGGTGGCGATTGATGATATTCATGTTGAAGCGGGATTAACGAATGATTATCAAGATGGTACATTTAAATTGACAGTGAAAATACGTAATACTGCTTCTCGAATTATTGATAATTACCAATTAAATGTGCAATTATTGGATGGAGAAAAAATTATTTTTCAAGAAAACTGTACTGACGACTTTAGCCGTCGCAGCGAAGCATACTTGACGGCTAAAGTCGTCAGTACGATTTTCCAAGTAAAAAAATGGACTGCAGAAACTCCAAATCTCTACAAATT
Source organism: Saprospiraceae bacterium (assembly GCA_020628725.1). Classification (GTDB taxonomy): domain Bacteria; phylum Bacteroidota; class Bacteroidia; order Chitinophagales; family Saprospiraceae; genus JAHDEO01. Next base: position 17,211 of record JAHDEO010000034.1, on the reverse strand, counting down.
ACTCCTCACCCTCACCGATAATGAAGGCAACGAATTAGAAGCCACTTCACTAGATGTAGGTTTCCGTTCTGTCGAAATCAAAAACGCACAATTACTCATCAATGGCGTAGCCGTCATGTTCAAAGGCGTGAATCTGCACGAACACGACCCTGTTACCGGACACGATGTCAGCGAAGAACGCATAGTGGAAGATATGCGATTGATGAAGGCGTATAATATCAACGCGATTCGTTGTAGTCATTATCCGCAGCCGCCTGCTTTTTATCGCTTGGCAGACCGCTTGGGTTTTTACGTGATTGATGAGGCAAATATCGAGACACACGGTATGGGCGCAGAACATCAAGATAAGGTTGATAAATCTGTCCACCCCTCCTATCTACCTGAGTGGAAAGCCCAGCACCTCGATAGGGTAGAACGAATGTATGAACGTGACAAAAACTACACTTGCATCATCGCTTGGTCATTAGGAAACGAAGCGGGGAATGGCGAGAATTTTTGGGCAGCCTACGAGTGGCTTAAATCAAAAGAAGCCACTCGCCCCGTTCAATACGAGCAAGCCCACGCCCATGAAAATACCGACATTTATGCGCCAATGTACCCCTTTATCCCGCTACTCAAACGCTATGCAGCATCTAACCCAACCAAGCCCATGATTCTCTGTGAATACGCACATGCGATGGGCAATTCTGTCGGTAATTTGCAGGATTATTGGGATGTGATGGAGGCATATCCCGCTTTGCAAGGTGGCTATATTTGGGATTGGGTGGACCAAGGAATTTTGACGGAGAGTGATGCCGGAAAACCTTATTTTGCCTACGGCGGTGATTTTGGTGCAGGACATCTGCAAAATGATAATAACTTCTGTATCAATGGTTTAATTTCGCCCGACCGCAAACCTAATCCACATTTACACGAAGTCAAAAAGGTGTATCAGTACATTCGATTTGAAGCCGAAAATCTCAAAGAAGGGCGCGTGAAAGTGACGAATTTGTATGATTTTATTTCGTTGGATGACGTGGTGGTGGAATTTCGCTTGATGAAAAACGGCGAAGTGATTTCAGAAGGAGAAAAGGTGTTAGAAGGGATTTTGCCGAAGGTGTCTGAAACGTTATTTTTTGATTATGCACAAACCTCACCCCCAGCTCCTCTCCTTAAAAAGGAGAGGGGAGATGATTCTTTTTTTGCAGAGCAAAAAAAGAGTGATGCCCCTCTCTCCAAGATTGGAGAGGGGCTGGGGGTGAGGCTGACAAGAGGTGATGAATACATTTTAACATTAACCGCAAAAAACACCAAAAAACAACCCCTACTCAAAAAAGGACACGTTTTAGCAGGTGAGCAATTTATCATTCAAAAAGGGTTGCCAAAAGTTTTTGTAGCGGATAATTCACATCCATTCAGCATTTCCCGAAATAAAAATACGCTGGAAATTACGAATGAAAATTGCTCATTTATTTTTGATGAAAAAACGGGTTTGCTGACCAATTATATCGTAAAAGGTGTTGAACTTTTACATGAGCCTATCACTCCAAATTTCTGGCGTGCGCCTAATGATAATGACTTTGGAAATGAAATGCCTACGCAAACAAAAATCTGGAAAAAATCAAGTGCATCACGCACGTTGGATTTATTCCAATTGAATGAAAAAAATATAAAGACACATTACAATCGCAGAAGCGCAGGGTTTAAACCCTGCGCTTCTGCGATGAATGTAGCAGCACGATACAGTTTCCCGGCAAAGGGCATGAATTGGGAAATGCGCTACACGCTTGGCACAGACGGCGCATTATTGGTGACAAATACGATTTTAAATTTCAATAAAAACCTCCCATACATCCCGCGTATCGGAAATAAATTTGCATTGACGGAAGGCTTCAATCAAGTAAAATGGTACGGACGAGGACCGTTTGAAAATTACGATGACCGCAAAACGGCGGCTTTCATCGGCACGTATGAGCGTAGTGTCGCGGAGATGCATTATCCGTACATTCGCCCGCAAGAAAATGGTTATCGGACGGACACACGATGGATTCGATTGGAGAGAAATGATGGGCAAGCTATTTTGATTGAAGGTGTAGAGCCTTTGTGTTTTAGTGCATTACATCATACAATTGATGATGTAGATGAAGGCACAGGCAAACAAAATCGCCACACTATCGACGTTCCTCAACGCCCTGAAACCTATCTGAATATCGACTACAAGCAAATGGGAATTGGTGGGGATAACAGTTGGTATGCACACACACATGATGCGTATAAATTGTTTCCGACAGATTACTTCTATGGGTATATTATTCGACCTTCGTAACACAGACATTCCTGTCTGTGCTATTATGCGGCACAGACAGGAATGTCTGTGTTACGTTTACCAAAAAATAGCATAAATCGACGCTAAAACAGCAAAAATAGCAACCGATAATATATTGAATGTCAGACTTGTGCCAAACATACCGCGTTCATTAAGCGAAATAAATATAAATCCCAATGACAATCGCCACCACAAGCGCACCAACGGGATAGACGAATTTCCACGGAGAAATATCGACTTGCTCAGTGTATTCTTGCTCATAATCCGTTGTTCGCGGACGTATTTTTCCAATGACCAACATCATAATAACGTTCAAAATAAATAGAATCGCCATGACGTGCAGGAAGTGCGGATAAGCCGTTTTTTCAATCACTTCTAATGCGGCGGCATCCTTCACGCCACTTGCTTCTGCTTTGGCTAAGGCACTTTTCACCATATTAGGTTTTAGAACAAATTGGCTGATAAAATATAATATTGCACCGAATGCAATCCCAATATTCGCGGCAATTGCAGGTACACGCTTGGTGAGGTAGCCCACAATGATAATCGTGAAAATCGGGATGCTGTAACAACCATTAATCTCTTGCAAATACCCAAATAAACCATCGGGCGCATTGGCAATCGCCGGTGCTATAAACATAGCGAGTATCGCCAAGACAAGCCCAAACGTTTTTCCGGCACGTACTATTTGTCTTTCCGTAGCATCTTTGTTGATATGTTCTTTGTAAATATCGACTCCAAAAAGTGTCACAGAGCTATTCAAAGCACTATTAAACGAACTCAAAATCGCACCAAACAAGACCGCCGCAAAGAAGCCGACCAAGCCCGCAGGTAGAACCTTTGCCACCAATCGGGGGTAGGCTTCGTCCGGCACATCAAGTTGACCTTGAAAGATATGAAAAGCAATCACACCGGGCAGCACCACGATCAGCGGGCCGAGTATTTTGATAAATGCCGCCAACATCAAACCTTTTTGACCTTCTTTGAGGTCTTTGGCAGCCAAAGCCCGTTGGATAATCGCTTGGTTGGTTCCCCAATAAAAAAGTTGTACCAACATCATACCCGTAAAAATGGTCGCAAAAGGAACGGAAGCCGTCTCGCTGCCAATAGAATTAAATTTTTCGGGATTTTCGGTTATCAGCGTAGAAAGTCCCGCCATTGCATTTCCATCTCCGATAAACATCAAGCCAAAAATAGGTATCATTAGTCCCGCAATCAGCAAGCCGATCGCATTGATAGTATCTGATACCGCAACGGCTTTCAAGCCACCAAAAATCGCATAAATAGACCCGACGATTCCGATACTCCACACGCTAATCCACAGTGCAGAAGTCTTGGATACGCCCATCAATCCCGGCAAATCAAACATGGCACTAAACGCCAAGCCCCCCGAATACAAAACGATAGGCAACAGCACGACCACATAGCCCGAAAGAAACAATGCCGAAGCGATAGTCTTGGTCGAAACGGCGTAGCGTCGGGCAAGGAATTGTGGTACGGTAGTCAAGCCGCCTTTGAGGTAACGAGGCAATAAAAATACCGCCGTCACGACCATCGCGATAGCTGCGAGTGTCTCCCATGCCATCACGAGGATGCCTTCTGAATATGCCGCACCGTTCAAGCCGACGATTTGTTCGGTAGAAAGATTGGTGAGCAATAACGACCCTGCGATGACGGTTGCCGTGAGGCTTCTGCCACCCAAAAAGTAGCCGTCGCTGGAGTTTTCATCTGTACCGCGCGTAGCATACCACGCAATGCCCGCTACCAATAGCGTAAATCCGAAAAATGAAATGAGTCCCATTGGAAATGAATTACAAATTTGTCCTGTACTCACTCTTAGTAAGGGAGAGGAACAGAATAGAGAAGTCATAAATCAGATTTAAATAATTGATAATCAATTATTTATTTTTAATTTAAATGTCTCTTCGTTTTGTCCACCTACTTACTTAGTACATGTGCATTTATTGAAAAATAATAAACAAATGTAATGGATTAATGATGATTTCCGATATTTTTTTGTGTTTATGTGAGAATTATTTAATCAATAATTCTTTTCTTGTTGCTGAAAGCAAAATATTAGCATAATTATTTTGTATAAACATTGTATTTAATTCGTTTTAATGAAAAATGATACCCGTCAGTTTGCTATATCCTCACCTAACGAAGCTATCAAAATCGAGATTCGATTGACTGATAAATTGTCGTATGCGGTTACTTATAAAGGAGAAAACATATTGCGATTTTCATCTTTATCAATGACCATGAACGATGGTACAATACTTGGTGACATGCCGCGTATTGAATCGCATCATGAGAAATCCGTTGATGATACCATTCAGACGGTGTGGGGCATTCGGAGTGAAATTAAGGAGCGATACAATGAATTGACGCTTGTGATGACGGGTAATTATAGCGTGATATTCAGAGCTTACGATGATGGTGTGGCATATCGTTTTCAGACGGATTTTTCCGAAAAAATAAAGATAACTGGTGAAGAAGTAAATTATAATTTTCCAAAAGACGCTGACCTTTTCGCGCATGTAGTGGGCGATTTTCAGACTTCTTATGAAAAATTATATACCAGATACAAGGTGACGGAAGTGGTTGAAGAGGAATTCATCAGTCTGCCTTTATTAGTCAATCAAGGCGATGTCAAATTGGTGGTTACTGAAGCTGATTTGTTGGATTATCCGGGCATGTATCTCAAAAAATTTAAGACCAATAATCGCCCTGAACTCAGCGGTTTATTTCCTCAATATCCAACCAAAGCGCGACGCGACGGCATCGGCATGTTCAATCTACGAGTGACGGAACGAGCAGATTATCTTGCTGAAACAAAAGGTAAACGTGAGTTTCCATGGCGTGTAATAATTATTGCAGAAGAAGATAAGCAATTGGCAGATAATGACTTGGTGTATAAACTCTCCCGCCCGACAACCATTAAAACGGATTGGATAAAACCCGGAAAAGTGGCTTGGGATTGGTTCAATGATTGGAACTTGACGGGGGTAGATTTTGAAACGGGTATCAATAATCGTACTTATGAGTATTACATTGATTTTGCTGCAAAAAATAAATTGGAATATGTGATTTTAGACGATGGTTGGTCATCACAAATGGATTTGTTGTTGCCGAATCCTGCGATTGATTTACCCGCCTTGATAGCTTATGCGAAGGAGCGCGGCATTGAGATTGTGCTGTGGTGTGTGTGGCATGTGATTGACCGTCAGATGGAAATGGCACTTGACCAATTTGTCGAATGGGGCGTAGCAGGTATCAAGGTAGATTTCATTGACCGGGACGACCAAGTGGCGATTTATTTCCAAGAAAAACTCGCTATCGAATGTGCGAAAAGAAAATTACTGGTCAATTATCACGGATGCAGTAAACCAACAGGTATGCACCGTACTTACCCAAATATCATTAATTACGAAGGAGTTAGAGGTAATGAATATAATAAATTTGATGTAGAAGAAACGCCCACGCATAATGTTGACCTCGTATATACGCGTATGCTTGCCGGACCGATGGACTACACGCCCGGCTCGTTACGCAATTCTACGAAAGGAAACTTTCAGACCAATTTCAGCAACCCGATGAGTCATGGTACACGCTGTCATCAACTTGCGATGTATGTCGTGTATTACGCGCCAATGCAGATGCTATGTGATGCGCCGACGGCTTACGAAAAATACCCCGACATTCTCGCCTTCCTCGCTGATGTGCCGGTAACTTGGGACGATACCCACGCACTTGAAGGTAAAATTGGTGAGTATGTCGCCCTTGCTCGTAGAAAAGGGAATGATTGGTATATCGGTGCAATGACGGATTGGACAGAACGCGATGTTACGTTGGACCTTTCTTTTTTGGGTGAAGGGAATTATGAAGCTACGATTTTTGCGGATGGCATTAATGCGAATCGCCATGCTGAGGATTATCAGGTGAAAAAGCAAGATGTGAAGAAAGGAGATAAACTTGATATTACGCTGAAGTCGGGTGGGGGAGTGGCGATTCATTTGAAATCAAAGTAGAAACTTTCGTAATTGTAATTTGTTGAAAAAGACATGATACGTATCTCTATCATTTTGTTACTTGCACTATTTGCTAATTGCAGTACTAAAACATTACCTATGGCATCTGCTGAATCTACGCTTATTTATATCGGTGACCCTATGTGTTCGTGGTGTTATGGAATCACGGATGAGATGAGTGCCGTGAAAGAAAAATATGCCGGTCAGCTTGATTTTGAAATGGTGATGGGCGGTTTGCGCCCGTATAATACGCAGACAATGAGTGAGTTGAAAGATTTTTTGGCGCATCATTGGGAGGAAGTACATCAGGCAAGTGGACAGGCATTTAAGTATGAAATTTTGGAGAGCGAGACGATTACTTATGATACCGAACCGCCTTGTCGAGCCAATGTGGTCGTGCGCCAACTCGCGCCCAAACAGTCTTATGCATTTTTCAAAGCCACTCAAAAAGCATTTTATCTGCACAATAAAAACATGCATTTGGCGGAGAGTTATCATGATATTTTGAAGGAATTGGGCATTGATGTGGCGAAATTTGATGAGCTATTTGCATCGGATGAAATGAAGGCACTCACGCGGCGCGATTTTGAACGGTCGGCAGAATGGGGCATCCGTGGTTTTCCAGCCTTGATTTTGCAACATCAAGATAGTTTGACGATGGTGGCAAATGGCTATTCGAAGAGCGAGGCGATAATCCAGCGAATTGAGGCAGCACTCAATAAGTAAGGTTATACACAACCTACTAACTTGCTTCTTCTCTCATTCGGAGCTTTGAGAGCGCAAGACACATGGCAAGTTGTTCACTTTCAGAAAGATTTGAATTGTCGATTACGATAGCGTCATCGGCTTGTTTGAGTGGGCTGTCGGCGCGAGTAGAGTCAATATGATCGCGGTGTTGGAGGTTTTTGGCGATTTCTTCAAGGCTGACGGTTTGACCTTTAGCTTGCAATTCTAAGAGGCGGCGTTGTGTACGAACATTGATATTAGCTGTCATAAATAACTTCAATTCGGCATCAGGAAAAACAACTGTGCCAATATCCCTTCCATCCAATATTACCCCTTTTTCTTTGCCCATTTCTTGTTGTTGGCGCACCATCGCACGGCGTACGAGCGAGATAGCAGCCACTTCGCTGACAAGGTTGTTTACGGGCATTTTTCGGATATCCTCCTCTACATTTTTGTCATTTAAAAAGGTCGTATTCTTACCGTCGATAGTTTTGAATCGAATATCTATCGCGTCCAGTGCATTTTGTATGGAAGCATCGTCTTTTATATTAACTTCATTTTCAATGCAATACAAAGTCACTGCTCTATACATTGCTCCCGTATCAATGTAAGCGTAATCCAAAGCCTTTGCGATTCCTTTGGCGAGTGTACTCTTTCCGCAGGAAGCAAAACCATCTACAGCAATCGTTATTTTCTTTTCCATCGGTGCAAAGATAAGGGATTGATTGGTTTTGTCCTGATAGCTATTCAGATGATTTTTGATTTATTTCGCTACGCGAATTTTATTTCATATTACATGGAGATATTAAAAATCATTTAATTAGAAATATACATTATTTGTGATGTCACATTTTTTGAATTAAAAGACTTGATTTCTTCAAAAATATTTCATGTGAAATTTTTATCTTTACTAAATTAGTATTATTTTTACTGAGAATTTATTATTAATTATTACGATTTTAATAATCTGATATCCAAATAAATGAAATGATTCTTTGATAAGTAAATCTTCTTGTTGAAAGAACGTTCATCTTTTAACCAAAAAATAAAAAGCTCCCCCACGCTACTTCTGCTGCTCCGTTTATTCACAGCAATCTTGGGTAATTTAAAATGCCAAATTTTGAACAATTCAAAATCGGAGGTGTATTCTATTGTCTACTCTAAAGATAGACTATATTACCATTTCCAATAATTTCAGATAAAAATTTTTATTAATAAATAAACAAACTCTTCCCACATGATGAAATCAGACAAAAGAATTACGAATTATTTATCCGTAATTGCAATAATGCTTGTGTTGAGCATTCAATTGTCGGCACAGTCGGGTGATTGTGCTACCGATTACACACTTAATTTTACAGATGCCGGAAATGATTGGCATGTCAATGATGTATCAGGTTCTTACGCGGTAGGGGCGCAGACTTTTGATATTGCGATTGACGATGCAGACCATATTCTGGAAAGTACGAATGAATCCAACGAGGGCTTGGAAGTACGCATCGATCCACATGATAGAGCTGATATATTGACGATTACGTATACTTTGTCTGAGACGGCGAATAGTGTATCCTTTCCAATTGCTGACTTGGACAAAAAATCCGGTGGTTCGGATCAGCAAGAACAGGTTTGCGTGACGGGTTATTTGGGCAATAATCCAATAGCGATTATGCCTGTGATTACTTCTTTGGATGGTCATGTTGCCATCGACGGTAATTGTGCAACTGCAACAACCAATTCGGCAACATCAGGACAAGATGAAAGCGTATTTGTCGAATTTAATCAATGTATTGACCGCATAGTGATTGAGTATGGTAGCGGACCAATGGCACCACACGACCCAACTGCTTCTAAGATATACATAGGAGAGGGGAGTGGTTTCACTGCAAATGTCTGTAATACATGCGATGAAAATTGCACTTCCGAAAATGTATTGGATTTCACAGATTCAGGACAGCATTGGATAGATGGTACAATCGGCGGTATTTATACGGCTGGTACACAGACGTATACGATTAATTTGGTGGATGATGACGGTATCTTGGAAACCAATGCAGAGGATGGTCCTTTCTCGTCGGAATCTCACGAAGGTATCAGAATTGGTATCAATCCACACAGTAAAGATGATGTAGTGACGGCTTGTTACGCGCTTTCTGAGGTTTCTAATCGAGTATATTTTAAAATTCGCGATTTAGATAAAAAATCCGGTGGCTCTGACCAGCAAGAGCAGGTTTGTGTATATGCCACATTGGGCGATGACCCGACGGTTATCTCTCCTATATTGACTTCGTTGGATGGCAGTGTAATGATTAGCGAAACAGCAGATGGTATTGGATGCGCGACAGCAACAACCAACTCTGCCATTTCGCATCAAGAAGAGAGTGTATTAGTGGAATTTGATGAATGTATTGATAAAATATTCATCGTATACGGTAGCGGACCAATGGCACCCGACAATCCTACGTATTCTGCTATTTATATTGGTGAAGAATTTGGTTTTTATACAGGCGTATGCGGTGATGGTTGTACAACTGCCACTTGCGATGCTGATGCAGGTACATTGACATTGAATGGTGGTAGCAGTGATATTTGTATCACAGGCGGTGACGGACAAGTATCTGCTACACCTGATGGTAATGCGAATGTTCCGGCAGGATATGAAGTACTTTATGTCTTGACTTCGGGTAGTGGCTTAGTGATTGAAGCGGTAGGGGCAAACCCTGCTTTTGTAATTGAAGAATCGGGTGATTACACGATTCATACTTTAGTATACGATCCGGGTACATTGGATTTGAGTATCGTCGAATTGGGTGTAACTACGGGCTTCCAAGTCAATAGCTTACTGATTCAAGGCGGTGGTGACATTTGCGCTTCGCTTGATGTGGCTGGTGCGCCTTTCAGTGCTGATTTGCCGCGTGCGGGTATATTGACGGCAGATGTTACTGCTTTCTGCATAGATGGTAGTGGCAGCACAGATATTAGCGCAACGCCTGCGGGCGTAGTGAGTGTGCCTGATGGTTATGAGGTGCTTTATGTCTTGACTTCGGGTAATGGATTGGTGATAGAGGGCGTAAGCAATACGCCTGCCTTTGCAGTGGATGGAACAGGCAGATATACGATTCATACCTTGGTGTATGACCCAAATACATTGGATTTAAGTGGCGTAGAGATTGGTGTGACGACAGGTTTTGATGTCAATAATTTACTCACACAAGGCGGTGGTGATATTTGTGGTGCATTGGATGTGACTGGTGCTGTATTTAATATACAAGATGTCAGTGCAGGTACACTCTCGCTTAATGGAGATGAAAATATATGCCTCACTGACGGCAGCCAAGTATCTGCTACACCAAATGGCGACGCCATTATTCCTCCGGGGTATCAAGTTGGATTCGTGTTGACACAAGGGGCTGATTTGGTTATTGTAGATTTAAATAATGCGCCTTCATTTGATATTGAAGAATCAGGAACATATACGATTCATACATTAGTATACGACCCGACTACATTGGATTTAAGTGGTGTTGAATTAGGTGTAACAACGGGTTTTGAAGTAAATAGCCTTCTCGTGCAAGGTGGCGGTGATGTCTGCGCTTCATTAGATGTGGGAGGTGCGCGTTTTACCGCAGAAGTACTTAATACAGGTGATTTGACACCCGTAGGAGCTTCAAATCTCTGCTTCAGCAGCAGTGGTACGATGCTGATGGCTATGGCAGATGGTGGAGCGATTGTTCCCGCAGGTTATGAATTGCTTTATGTATTGACATCAGGCGATGGACTGGTGATTGAAGCGGTAAGTGATACGCCTGAATTTATGGTTGATGGTACAGGATTATACACGATTCATACATTAGTTTACGACCCGACTACACTGGATTTGGGAGGTGTAGAATTCGGAGTAACGACAGGTTTTGATGTCAATGCAGCATTGGCGCAAGGCGGTGGAGAGGTTTGTGGTGCATTGGATGTTGCAGGTGCAAGTTTTGTCATCGACAATCCTAACGCAGGACAAATTTCGCCTGCTTCTACTGCTCCTATTTGTACCAATCTCGGAATAGATATTCCAATAGAAGGAATTCCTGACGGCACTGCTGTTGTACCTCCCGGATACAGCTTGATTTATGTATTGACATCAGGTGCCGATTTGACGATTGAGGGGGTAAATGCTGTTTTACCGCAATTTAATGTGAGTGATAATGGTATTTACACTATCCATACTTTAGTATACAATCCTGCTACTCTGGATTTATCAAGTATTGTATTTGGTACTACGACGGGATTCGATGTCAATGCTTTGTTGGTACAAGGTGGTGGCAGTATTTGTGGAGCATTGGATGTAACAGGTGCAAGTTTTGAATTGATAACTTGTTTACGAGATAATGATTTGGATGATGACGGTATTTCAAACATTCAAGAAGGAAACGGAGTAGACCCCAGTGCAGATGATGACAATGACGGTCTTGCCAATTACGAAGACCCGGATTATCCCGGTTTTGAAGACATTAATAGCGATGGAATCAATGACAGATTTGACCAAGATCTTGATGGTATACCCGATATATTGGATATAGATAGTGATAATGATGGTGTTGCAGACATCATAGAAGCAGGCGGATCGGATGCTAACGGTGATGGCTTGGTAGATAATTTTGTAGATGCTGATGAAGATGGATGGGCAGATATTTATGATACAGACGACGATACTACACCCGAACCGAATGACGGTGCAGGTACAGCACTGCCACACAGCGATGATGATGGTGACGGTTTGCCCAATTCAATTGATTTGGATAGCGACAGTGATGGTGTGGCTGACATTGTAGAAGCAGGCGGAATGGATATGAATGGCGATGGTTTAATTGACAATCCAACTGACTCAGACGGCGATGGCTATGCTGATATGGTAGATACCGACAACAACAACATTGAAGGTCCGAATGATGGCGGTACAGCCCTCCCAAGCCCTGATTCAGATGGTGACGGACGTATAGATGCACTCGATTTGGATAGTGATAATGACGGCGTATCTGACCTTGCAGAAGCAGGTGGACAAGACATCAATGGTGATGGTCAATTGGATATTATCCTTGATGCAGATGGTGATGGTCTGGCTAATTTGGTAGATACCGACAATAATAATATCGAAGGTCCAAATGATGGCGGTACAGCTCTCCCGAGTAAGGATTCAGACGGTGATGGCTTATTGGATGCAGTTGATTTGGATAGTGATAATGACGGTGTGGCAGACATCATCGAAGCAGGTGGTATGGATAGCAACGGAGATGGCTATATCGACAATCTCGCTGATGTAGATGGTGACGGCTACGCCGATATGGTTGATACGGACAATAATAATATTATAGGTTCGAATGACGGCGGTACTGCTCTTCCAAATAAAGATACAGACGGCGACGGTCTCGTGGATGCAGCCGACTTGGATAGTGACAATGATGGTGTGGCAGACATCATGGAAGCAGGTGGTATGGATGCCAATGGAGATGGTGTTATCGATAATATTGCCGATGTGGATGGTGACGGCTATGCCGATATGGTAGATACAGATAATAACAGCATCGAAGGTCCAAATGATGGCGGCATGTCACTTCCAAACCCTGACTCAGATGGTGATGGAAGTGCAGATGTAGTTGATTTGGATAGTGATAATGATGGTCTTTCCGACCTCTTCGAGGCAGATGGTAAAGATGTAGACGGTAATGGTCAAGTGGATGATTTGCTCGACTCAGATGGTGATGGTTTTGCTGACATAGTAGATACCGACAACAATAATATCGAAGGTCCAAACGATGGTGGTTCAGCCCTCCCAAGTCCTGATTTGGATGGTGATGGTATCATCAACCGCCTTGACCTTGATAGTGACAATGACGGTCTTTCTGATTTGAGTGAAAGCATCGGAGATATTGCGATTATCATGGCAATAGACCCTGATGGTATGGGTACGATTAGCGGTATGGATATGGACAAAGACGGTATCATCGACGGTATGTTTGATGATGACATGGACCTCTTTGGTGGTTCATTGACCATTGCTATAAATACAGATGGTGATTTCAATCCTAATCACCTTGATATTGATTCGGATGGAGATGGTATTGTAGATATTACTGAGGGACAACCAACGCTTAATTTTGTCATTCCGCTTGGAGGCGAAAATGCTGACGTAGATGCAGATGGTATCAATGATGCTTTTGACAGTAATAAAGATGCCAGAGGTGGTTTCGATATCAGTGCCGTTGATACAGATAATGACGGTATACCTGATTATTTGGATTTAGATTCGGATGATGATGGTGAATCTGACGCCATAGAAGGATTTGATTTTAATGGTGATGGTGAGCCTGAACTTCCACTATCCGGTATACCCGGCGACCCGGACAATGACGGATTGGATGGTATCTACGATGAAGTTACGGATGTATTTGACCAAACTAATAACGAAACATACGCCATAGAACTTGCAGATGCCGATGGAGGTACACTGGAGCGTGATTTCCGTTCTGCATTCTCCATAAATATCATCGTATACCTGTCGGGCGCATTGATTGATTTGAATAATAATGCTTATCTCACTACAATGCGTTCTGATTTGAATGAGAGAGGCTTATTGCCGGGACAGACTTTGATAGGACTTGGTACACCTACACCCGCAGGACAGCCTTACAATCGCGAGCCGTGGAATTATACAGGCACAGAAGGTGCAGATTGGACAAATGCACAATACGAACAAATCGCAGAGTTTACAGGAAGCGAAGTAGTAGATTGGGTATTGGTATCTTTCAGAAGAGACTTCACTGCTGATAGTCGCATAGCGCGGTTTGCAGGTTTGGTATTAGAAGATGGGCGTGTGGTATTTCCACAAGACTTTGACTTATCGGGTGAGGAGCAGCTATATATTCTCGTAGAACACAGAAATCACATGGCAGCTATGACACCCGAACCGATTATGGTCAATGCAGGTCGTATTTTCTATGACTTTACGCTTGGTGAGAGTTACATTGGACCTGATCCGGCTAATCCACTTGGTGCAGGTCAGTTGGAGGTAGTACCCGGTGTATTTGCCTTGTACAATAGTGATGGTGAACAGGTTACGGATGCTACACAAGCTCAAAATCCGAGTTACAACATCACAGGTGCAGATAAGACCGTTTGGCAGCCGCAAAACGGTACTTTCAACATCTACCAATCTGCTGATTACAATCTGAATGGAGATACGAATGGTGCGGATATTATTCCATTCTCGTTCTTTAGTGGAGTATTCTCAGTGGTGCCGAGATAAGATGAAGATTTGAAATTAAACCTATTTAAGGTTTTCAAAACCTTATAATAGGTTTTTGTACGAAAATCAATTAGTAAGCAGAGTTTCTGTTTACTAATTTAAATAAAAAATCCTCCATCGCGAGTAAGCAATGGAGGATTTTCTTATTGTAAACTTCGCAAAGCGAAGTATCACTTCTATGGACTATCGTCTATCAACTATGGACTAAATACGCTCACGCGCAATACCGTCATAGCGTACATTTATCATATCTTTCAATTCCTTGCGCGCAAAGAAAATACGACTCTTTACCGTCCCTAAAGGAAGCTCTAATTCGTCTGCAATCTCTTGATACTTAAAGCCTTCGTAATGCATCTGAAATGGAACACGTGTACTGTCATCCAGCCCGTCTACCATATTCTCCAATTCTGTCAGCATGATATTAGAATACGCGCCATTTCTGACTGTATTTTTGCCTGAATTGATATAATATTGATTATCAGTCGTATCAATAATTGTATTCGCTTTCATGCGTCTACGATAATCATTGATGAAGATATTCTTCATGATTGTAAATAACCACGCTTTAAAATTAGTACCGGGGCTGAACTTCTCTCTATTCTTAATCGCCCGATAAGCTGTTTCTTGGTACAGATCTCTCGCTGCTTCTGTATCTTTTGTCAAGTTGTAGGCAAAAGAATGAAGAATAGCAGATAGTTGATTAAGCTTGTTGTCAAATTCAAGTGTCGTCATGATATTAGCGTTTTGTTTAATCAAAGGTATGAAATAGTTAAACAAAATGCAAACAATTATGAAATTTTGTTTAAAAAAATAGCACTTTTAGTTAAACAAAATAGTTGGTATTCGCTTTTGTTTGGCGTTAAAATACTGATTATCAGCAATAATAGACTATTAAGCACAAATTAGAAGATTCAATATTTTCTGAAAATACTTAATTGTTGACACTCATCTTTGATAATAAAGTACAGAAATAATTAGTATAAATTATGAATCAATCATGTTTCCTTATCTTTATCAAAAAATAATACCTGAATTATTGATTTAATTTAATAATTTCAATATATTGCGAGTGATAATATTTTTTTTAATTAATAAAAATAAATTCTGAAATATCCTCGTACCATTTTTCAAGGAATTTGTCTTAAAATTCTGTTTGATAACACTGTAATACGAAAGACAAATTCTCACTAATCAGAATGTGATGTGAATTATGGGTAAATTCAAATCTTGCTTTTGTAATAAAAGGAATGCTCTCCAATATTTCTTCCCTTTCCTTCACATTACACGTTCTCCATCTATTAATTATTATTAAACTTAGTTCACATGCCAAAGAAAATCGATATTCAGATTAAAGAATCTAAAGCCAAGCTCGCTGAGTTGCTGAAAGATGAATGGGACAAGAAAAGAGCACATCGTGTAGAAATGCTCTACCTTATCAAATCCGGCGAAGAAAACTACAAACGTAACCTCGCAGATAGACTCGGCTATAGCCGTACCACTATAGATGAATGGCTCAAACGCTACGAAGAAGGTGGTATGAAAAGCCTTTTAAGTATCTCCAAAAGTCCCGGCGCACCGACCAAGTTCCCTAAGAATGTAAGACAGGGTTTGCTCAAAAAACTCAACTCTAAACATACATTCAGAACTTACGTGGATATCCAACGCTACCTCAAGGATAAGTATGACTTAGAATTGCCATACAGTACGGTACACGATTATGTCCGTTATCAGCTTAATTTTGACTTGAAAGCCAACGTCAAACAAGCAGCAACATCTGGTGGGCGATAAAAAATCGCATTTTGCCAACCACAAAGAAGAAGAAAAACAGCCTGTCGTTCGGATTCGCTCCGGGCGGTAGGCTTTTTGTGTCTAAAATTTAACCGTAAATAAATATTACTCGTATATGAGTTCGTACTCCCTCGCATATGCTTGAAAATAGGTTGCTTATCAGCAACCTTTCTCATTTTTTTACCAACATGCTTCAAGACAGTCAATAAAAACCTTAGTTTTGCGGAAGGCAATGCGACAATGATGAAATGCGTTAATGCTACAATCGCAATGAATGAATGAGTGTCCCGATAGCTATCGGGATGAGTGAATAATAATGTAATAATGCGACAGTGATAAAGTTTATATAGGAAAAATATTGTCGTATTAACGCATTTAAGCATTGTCGCATTATTATTCATTCATTCACTCATTCGACATTCACTCATTAAAAAATGGGCAGAGAAAACACAAATAAAGAACTCATCGAGCTGTTCAATAGGCAACCACAAAAGGCTGTGGAGGTGTTATTTGAACGGTATCATGCAGATCTGTGTAAGGTAGTATTCCGCATATTGAAGGATGAGTCTTTGGCGGAAGATATTGTGCAGGATGTATTTTATGAACTTTGGAAAAAACGCGATAGGCTCGGCGTCAACACGTCTTTTCGTGCATATCTCAAGCGAGCTTCCATCAATAAATCCCTCAATTATATCCGCGACAACAAGATAAAATTCGACGGTGACGAGCAATACGCTTACATCGAAAGTAAAGAAAATCTCCAAAAAAACATCGAAGGCAAAAACCTTCGCGAAATCATAGACCGAGAAATCGACAAACTCCCGCCCAAGTGTCGTGCGGCTTTCATTCTCAGTCGTTTTGAGGATATGTCATACAAAGAAATTGCCGCAGAAATGGAGATTTCCGTAAAAACCGTCGAAAAACACATTTCCAAAGCCCTCAAAATTCTTAACGAAACTTTACGACCATATTTATAAATTCCAAGCACAAATTCCAAATTCCAAAACGTTTTTATTTGGATATTGGAATTTGGTAAAACGTAGCGCGGTGCTTCCAGCCCGCGTCCGCGT
>JAHDEO010000524.1 GCA_020628725.1 Saprospiraceae bacterium | reverse complement strand
AGTTTGCGTCCGAGATGCTTTTTGAGTGCTTTCTCCGTTACCTTTATCTCATCCGCCAACTCAAAAATATCCAAAATCTGCTTATCGGAATCAAAACCGATAGCACGGAGAAGTGTAGTAACAGGAAATTTCTTCTTACGGTCGATATAGGCATACATGACCGTATTGATATCCGTAGCAAATTCCATCCAAGCTCCCTTGAATGGGATAACTCTCGCGGAATAGATTTTCGTACCGTTCGGGTGCAAACTCTGTCCAAAGAATACACCGGGCGAACGGTGCAACTGCGTCACGATGATACGCTCCGAGCCGTTGATTACAAAGGTTCCCTTCGGTGTCATATAAGGAATGTTACCGAGAAAAACATCTTGTACAACCTGCTCAAAATCAACGTGTTCTTCATCGTTGCAGGAAAGTTTGAGTTTGGCTTTCAGTGGTACATTGTAGGTGAGTCCGCGTTGAGAACATTCTTCGATAGAATATCTTGGCGGGTCAATGAAGTAATCCAAAAACTCCAATTCAAAGATGTTTCGAGCATCCGAGATAGGGAAGTTTTCCTGAAACACTTTGTACAAGCCCTCATTACTTCGATTTTCAGGGGTGGTTTCGAGTTGGAAGAATTCTTGGAATGATTTAACTTGAATTTCGAGAAAATCAGGATACTTGTCATCGTGCTTGATTTTACCGAAACTGATGCGTTCTGCTACCTTAGTCATGTAATGATGTTTAGCCAAAAATGGATGAGATTTTTATTATGGGGATTGTTTAATTGTATGATTGCCTGATTGTGTGATTGTATTTTTTTAAATTTTACACTACGCGAAAATTTTCATGTGAATACAATTTTACAACCGTACAATTACTCAATTTTAACAATCATTAAACCGGACTTTTCCGGTGCTTCTTAGAGTTTTAGAGTGCTGCTTCAATATACGGGAATAGGCTTAACCGATTTTTCGATTAAGCCCATACCCCTTTCAAGTAATTTTGAATGAATGAATTGTAAACCTTAAATAATCTTATTTCATTTATCCAAATTTACTTGCACTATCTTACTTACTTAATTTCTACCTCTGCACCAACTGCTTCGAGTGCTGCTTTGATAGATTCAGCTTCGTCTTTTGGTACACCTTCTTTTACATTACCCGGTGCTTCATCGACGAGTGCTTTAGCTTCTTTCAAACCTAAGCCAAGCAAGTTTTTAACTTCTTTAACAACTTTGAGTTTTGCTGCACCTGCTGATTTCAATACTACGTCGAATTCAGTTTTCTCAGCAGCACCACCGTCGCCACCAGCACCGCCTGGTCCCGCAGCAACCGCTACTGCCGCTGCAGCCGGCTCAATGCCGTAAGTTTCTTTTAATACATCTGCCAAGTCCTTCACCTCTTTAACGGTAAGGTTGACCAATTGTTCAGCTAATGCGCTTACATCTGCCATGATGATAATTTTTTGAAAACGAATGTTTTACGGTAGACGACAGACGGCTATCGTTAATATTCGTTTGTATTTTTTTTATTTAATAATTTTAGAAACTCATCGTTTGTCGAAATATGAAATCCGTAACTAAATCATATTCTCCAAGTATGCTTTTCTATTTAAATTATATGGTCGCTACCTGTGTAGCGTGGAAGCCAAAATTAAGTCGAAGTTTAAGAATAAGTTTAAGTTTAATTGTGAATTTACCTTCGGTAAATTTTCCTTTTTAAACTTAGACTTGAACTTAATATTATACTTGTTATGCTTGCTCTCCTCTATCTTCGAGTGCTTTGAGCAAGCCCGAAATGGTATTGCCACCAGATTGAAGCGAACCAAGAACATTTTTGATAGGTGATTCCAATAAGAGGATAACGTCACCAATCAATTCATTCTTAGACTTGAGTTTGCTCAACGGCTCAACCTGATCGTCACCCAAGAAGATGTCAGTATCAATGTATGCTGCTTTGAGTACAGGTTTTTCGTGATCTTCACGAAATTCCTTAATGATTTTCGCGGGTGCATTGGATACTTCCGAAAACATGATAGCTGTCGGACCTTTGAGTGCGTCATACAAGCCAGTGTATGCTTCATCATTGACCTGCTCCAATGCCTTGCGAACGAGGGTGTTTTTCAACACCTTTATCTCGATATTTTTTTCAAAGCATTTTCTACGTAAGTTATTGATTTGTTCAACTGTCAAAGTCGAATAATCCGTTACATAGAAATATTGCGTATTTGTGAATTTATCTTTTAGTGCCTCTACCGTGGCGATTTTTTCCTGTGTCATGCTTAATTAATTGTGAATGAGTGAATTTTGAATTGTGAATGAGTGAATAAAATTCATTCATTCTTTCATTCAACATTCATTCATTAAACATTACTTGATAGATTTAGTGTCAATCGGAATACCCGGACTCATGGTAGAAGCTACTGTGAGCGACTTTACATAAGTACCTTTGGCAGTAGAAGGTTTCATTTTGACGAGCGTCGAAATTAACTCGTTGGCATTTTCTGCCAATTTGTTTGGCTCGAATGAAACACGTCCGATAGAATTGTGAATGATACCGAATTTATCGACACGGAAGGCGATTTTACCGCCTTTTACATCGGCGACTGCTGCGCCAACATTCGGTGTGACTGTTCCGGTCTTCGGGTTAGGCATGAGTCCTCGTGGTCCGAGTACACGCCCCAATCGTCCGATTTTTGCCATGACATTAGGAGAGGCAACGACTACGTCGAAATCTGTCCAACCGCCCTGTACCTTAGCAATAAGGTCATCTAATCCAACGAAATCTGCACCTGCGGCAGTAGCTTCGTCTTCTTTGTCAGGCGTACAGAATACCAAAACGCGTTTGGTTTTACCCGTACCGTGTGGCAGGGATACTGTACCTCTGAGGGCTTGGTCGGCTTTACGCGGGTCGATTCCCAAATGCATGTGGACATCAACCGACGCATCAAATTTCGCACAGTTCACTTGTTTTACAAGTGCCATTGCTTCCTCTAATGTGTATAGCTTACCGGCTTCGATTTTTTCATTTGCAGCTTTACGCGCTTTAGAAAGTTTTGCCATAACTATTTTACGGTGAACGATAGACGGACGCTTCGCTTGACGGCGGACGGTCTCGTATATCGTCCTTTTTTATTAGTAAAAGCAACATCGAAAGAGGTGATTCGATGTTGAAAAATTATTTACGAAAATGTAGAGTTTTACTCTGCTTCTGCGGTAGCCCAAGGTGCTGCACCTGAAACGGTCAAGCCCATACTACGAGCTGTTCCGGCTACCATCTTCATGGCAGATTCTACGGTGAAGGCATTGAGGTCGGGCATTTTGTCCTCAGCGATAACTTTGATTTGATCCCAAGTTACGCTACCTACTTTGTCACGATTAGGTACTGCCGAACCACTTTTGAGTTTGGCTGCCTCCAATAACTGAACTGCCGCAGGTGGGGTTTTGATGATATAGGTAAAGGATTTATCCTTAAATACGGTAATCGTAACAGGTAATACTTTCCCCATACGGTCTTGAGTGTCAGCATTGAATCTTTTGCAAAATTCCATGATATTGACACCTTTCGCACCCAATGCGGGACCTACCGGTGGCGCAGGGTTTGCCTGACCTCCTCTAACCTGTAATTTGATAAATCCTGATACTTCTTTTGCCATTTTTATAAAACGGTTGACGGTTGACGGTGAACGGTTGACGATTTTTTATTTTCGCTGCGCGAAAAGACAAACAAATCACGAATTAACGAGTATTGAATTACGAGCCTACGTTTGTTTTTCGACTTGCATGAAGTTTAGCTCAACCTCTGTACCGCGTCCGAATATTTTTACAATTACTTTTAGTTTTTTCTTTTCTTCGTTGATTTCTTGGATAGTTCCGATGAAGTCGTTGAACGCACCGTCGATAATCTTGACGGCTTCGCCTACGATGAATGGCTCACTCAATGATTCGCCAACTTCTTGTGATTCGTCTACCTTACCTAATATACGGTTGGCTTCGGAGGGTTGCATGGGAATTGGATTAGATTTGCCCAAAAAGTGAATCACATTGGTAATACCCGATATGGCTTGTACCATTTCGCCGCTAAACTTCCCTTCAATCGCCTCAACTAATATGTAACCGGGTAGTATATTTCGCGCTTGGATAACTTTTTTCCCGTTGCGAATTTTATAAACCTTCTCGGTTGGAATAAGTACCTGTGTAACAATATCTTCCCAGCCGGAACGTGAAATTTCCAAGTCAATGCGTTCTTTGAGTTTATTTTCTTTTCCGCTAATAACTCTCAGACAGTACCATCTTTTATCTCCGTATGCCATATTAATTATGTACCGTAAATGAGGGTTTTGAGGATAACACTTGAAATATTATCCATAACAAAAATGATGAGTGCGATGATGACGGAAGCTACTAAAACGAGTACAGTATTGCTTTGCAAATCTGACCACGTTGACCACGTTACTTTGGTCGCTAACTCGTTGTAACTGTCTTTGATGTATGAAATTACACTTTCCATTGTGTGATAGTTTATTGAGTTTATTAAGTTTATTAGTCTATTCGTTTATTGAGTTTATTAAATTTATTAAGTTCATGAAATATGTGGTTTCGCTACGCGAAATTTCAACATCATTGAACTTTATAAACCTAATGAACTAAAAACTAAATGCACTAATTAACCTAATAAACTAACTCTGCACGGGCAGTAGGACTTGAACCCACAGCCTACGGTTTTGGAGACCGTCGCTC
>JAHDEO010000523.1 GCA_020628725.1 Saprospiraceae bacterium | reverse complement strand
ATTATTTTAGGATTAATTGTCGGTGTGGTTATGCTTTTTCACCAAGACGTAGTCGTGCGCGTAACGCCTTATGTGGCACAACAAAACGGCTACGAAATCATCGAAACCGTCGAAGTTCCCAAACGTGGGAACCCACAGCAAACCGAAACGATGCACTACGTAAAAACCACCCTTACCAATGTCCCTTTCATCAAGGGCAACTCATTGGATTACAAGGATTTCGTATCGTTTTTGGGTGACAATGGAAAAGGCTGGGTTGGGTTGATTTTTATTCCCTTGGTCATTTTCATCATCACGGCGGTCAGCAATGCCGCAAATTTGACCGACGGTTTAGACGGCTTGGCAACGGGAACATCTGCAATCATCGGAACGGTACTCGGCATATTCGCCTACGTTTCCGGCAATGCGTTTTTCGCTGATTATCTGAATATTATGTACCTCCCGTACACCAGTGAGTTGGTGATTTTTAGTGCCTGTTTTCTCGGAGCTTGTACGGGATTTTTATGGTATAATGCCTATCCCGCGCAGGTATTTATGGGCGATACGGGCAGTCTCACGTTGGGCGGTATCATCGCGGTATTGGCGATTGCCTTGCGGAAAGAATTATTGATACCGATAATGTGTGGGATATTTTTGGTGGAAAATCTGTCTGTCGTCATTCAGGTCAGTTATTTCAAATACACCAAAAGAAAATACGGTGAAGGTCGTCGGGTGTTCCTGATGTCGCCTTTACATCATCATTATCAAAAGAAAAATATCCCCGAACCCAAAATCGTCGCAAGATTCTGGATAGTCGGAATTTTATTGGCGATTATAACGATTATTACTTTGAAAGTAAGGTAAAAACCACGACCGTACCGACGACTTTAGCCGTCGCGTGGTTTGAAATATCTGACGGCTGAAGTCGTCAGTACAGTTTTTCTAAAATAATTTAATTAAAATAAAAATACTAATAAAATAAATTTATAAGTTGAATAATTCACTCATTCAAAATTCACTCATTAAATATGAACGAACCAAAACGCTCACAAGTCATCCGACAAAACCAAGTAGCCATACTTGGTGCAGGAGAAAGTGGTGTTGGTGCGGCGATTTTGGCGAAGCAGAAAGGTTGGGAAGTATTCGTATCGGATTTTGGAGAGATTAAGGAAAATTATAAGCGTGAATTAGAGAAATATGAGATTGAATTTGAAGAAAACGGACACACAAGTACCAAGATATTAAACGTAGGACAAGTCATCAAAAGTCCCGGCGTACCCGACAAAGCACCGATAGTGAAAGCACTATTAAAAGCGGAGATTCCTGTGGTTTCTGAAATCGAATTTGCGGCTCAATACACAGATGCAACGATTATCGGTATTACGGGCAGCAATGGAAAAACCACCACCACCAACCTCATTTACCACATCCTCAAAATGGCGCGATACAATGTCGGTTTGGCGGGCAATGTTGGGTACAGTTTTGCGCGTATGGTCGCGGAGGAGGAGTACGATTATTATGCCTTAGAATTGAGTAGTTTTCAATTAGACGGGATAAAATTCTTTGCGCCTGACATTGCGATTTTACTCAACATTAGCCCCGACCACTTGGATAGATATGAGTATAAATTTGAAAATTATATCAAATCCAAGTTGCGTATCACGATGAATCAAATGGAAGATAATCATTTGATTTACAATGCAGAAGATGAGAATGTCGTCAAAGAAATCGCAATAAACGGAACGGACGCCAACACACACAGCGTAAAATCCGCACAATTAAATCCCGAAAATTGGACGGTGAATGGAGAGACATTCAGCGCAAGCGAATTAACGATAAAAGGTAAGCACAATCTATTCAACGCAACTTGTGCAATCAAAGCCGCAATGCTCACAGGAGTCGAAACGAATGACATCAAAAAAGCCTTGCGAACATTCAAAAATGACCCGCATCGTTTGGAAAAAGTTGCCACAAAAAACGGCGTAACCTATATAAATGACAGCAAAGCAACCAACGTAGATTCTGTCTGGTACGCCCTTGACGCAATGACCCAACCCGTCATCTGGATAGTCGGCGGAACAGACAAAGGAAATGACTATAACGCGCTCATGAAATTGGTCGAAACAAAGGTAAAAGCTATCGTATGTATGGGCATTGACAACAAAAAAATACACGAAGCATTTGGAACACAAATTAAAATAATAGAAGACACCAAAAGCGCAAAAGAAGCCGTCAATGTAGCGACCAAATACGCTGATTCGGGAGACGTAGTTTTGCTTTCTCCTGCATGTGCAAGTTTTGATTTATTTGAAAATTACAAAGACAGAGGCGAACAGTTTAAAGAAGCAGTAAAAAACATTTAAACATAAAAAAGAATATTGTCGCATTGTATCATTTAAGCATTGTCGTATTTATTTATACATTAACAAAATTATTTCATTAAAACATTACAAATGTCTATTGGTAACAAAATATACGCAAGTCTCGGAGGAGATAGAGTCATTTGGCTCATCGTTTTGTTGCTGTCATTGATGTCGCTCTTGGCGGTTTATAGCGCGACGGGAACGCTCGCTTATCGCAAGCAAGGGGGCGACACCGAGTTCTACCTCGTCAAGCACTTTATGCTGATGTCGGGAGGCTTGGGACTGATGTACATTTGCTATTTGATACATTATAAAAGGTATTCGCGGTGGTCGCCGATAGCTTTGTTGATAGCGATTCCCTTGCTTTTGTACACCCTATTTTTCGGAACATCGCTCAACGAAGCAGCGCGGTGGATTACCGTACCGATTATCAACGTCTCGTTTCAGTCGTCGGACTTCGCAAAGCTGGCACTCATCATGTACTTAGCCCGCGAAATCTCAACCAAACAAGACAACATCAAAGACCTCAAAAGTGCATTTCTGCCAATACTCGCGCCCGTCCTGCTCATTTGCGGACTCATCGCGCCGGCAGATTTATCGACAGCTATCTTGCTGTTTCTCACGAGTTTACTCATTATGTTTATCGGAAGGATAAACTTTCAATTTATAGGTCTGCTCATTTTATTGGGCATTGTTTTGTTTGCGATTTTAATCATTCTCGCTGAATTTAGCTCCCTTGTTCGATTAGACGTTTGGATTATGCGTACCCGTGATTTTGTGACGAATTCTGAAGGAGGTTACCAAATTCAACAAGCTAAAATAGCCATCGCAGAAGGCGGTTGGTTCGGCGTAGGACCGGGAAATAGCACACAACGCAACTATCTGCCACATGCTTATTCCGACTTCATTTATGCAGTCATTATTGAAGAATATGGCTTATTTGGTGGCTTCGTAATCATCGCCTTATATATAGGTTTGCTGTTAAGATGTGTACGCCTTGTCACGCTCAGTCCGAAGGCATTTGGGGCGATGTTGGCATTGGGACTGACTTTGAGTTTGGTGATGCAAGCATTGGCGAATATGGCAGTTTCGGTGCATTTAGTTCCGGTTACTGGCTTGACACTCCCACTAATGAGTATGGGTGGTACATCGCTGTTGTTTACGAGTATTGCAGTGGGGATGATATTGAGCGTGAGTAAGTATATTGAGACGGTGAAGTAACCACCGTACCGACGACTTTAGCTGTCGAAAATTAGAGAAAAAGAGTTGTAAAACATTGTCTTGCAACCAATTAAACAATAAAACAAATTTACCAAAAACTAAAATTACCCGTACCATGAGCATGCAAATGAGGTACAAATCGGAAACAAGAAAGTCTCGAAACGCAAACGACGAGCCGCCACGAATTATCATCAGTGGCGGGGGTACAGGCGGGCATGTATATCCGGCAATTGCGATTGCGAATATGATTAAACGATACGTACCGGATGCAGAGATTTTGTTTGTCGGCGCGAAGGGTAAACTCGAAATGGACAAAGTGCCACAAGCAGGCTATCCGATTGAAGGCTTGTGGATTAGCGGGTTTCAAAGGAAATTGACGCTACGAAATTTAATGTTTCCTGTGAAGTTGCTGAGTAGCTTGTGGCGAGCGCGGGGTATTGTGCGAAGGTTTCAGCCGGATGTGGTCGTGGGTGTAGGCGGATATGCGAGTGGACCTGTTTTGGAAATGGCAACGCGGCGGAAAGTTCCCGCATTAGTGCAGGAGCAAAACTCTTACGCAGGAGTTACGAATAAATTATTAGCAAAAAAAGCCTCCACGATATGCGTGGCGTATGACGGCATGGAGCGTTTTTTTCCAAAAAATAAAATTGTCTTAACGGGAAATCCTGTACGTAGCGACATCCATAATATTAGTGATAAACGCGAGGAAGGATTAGACCATTTTGGATTGGACAAAGATAAAAAAACGATTGTCGTAGTAGGCGGCAGTCTTGGAGCGAGAACACTCAATGATAGTATGGCGGCGGCTTTGCCTAAATTACAAAATGCTGATGTTCAAGTGTTTTGGCAAGCGGGTAAATTATATATCGAAGAATTTGAACCACAAGCCGAAGGCATTGATAATGTAAAAATCACGGCTTTCATTGACCGTATGGATTTAGCGTATGCGATGGCAGATGTGGTAATTTCACGGGCAGGTGCGCTGACGATTTCAGAATTATGCTTGGTTGGAAAACCCGCGATTCTCGTCCCTTCACCGAATGTGGCGGAAGACCACCAAACGGCAAATGCAAAGGCATTGGTCGAGAAAAATGCAGGAATTTTGGTCAAAGATTCGGATGCAAAAGAGACGATGATTGATGTGGCAATGGACTTATTGAGTGACCAGAATA
>JAHDEO010000033.1 GCA_020628725.1 Saprospiraceae bacterium | reverse complement strand
CCACGAAGGACTCCTCAAAAAAGTGAAATCCGACGAACAAGCTACATTTTTTCCTACCGCTAATTTAGTCTTTTTTAATCCGAATACCAAGTCGGAAGCCGATTATCGTCTGGCTTATCGCTTCGATATATTCGCTCTAAGTCCTATGCGTAGAGCAATGGTTTACATAGACGCCGCTAGTGCAGAAGTCTTGGCAGTGCATGATAAAATAAGTTGTGCAGACGAGCAAGTATCAGGTTGGAGCAGTCATCATGGCGAGGTGGATTTTACAGCGCACAGAGAAGGCGATAACTATATCTACAAAAACAGTATTGGCGGCGGAATCAAAGTCCATAGCTGCAATCATACAGAGGATTATTCCAATGAGGAAATAACAGAATCTGACGCGCTTTTCCCACAAGACCCTTTGGCGGTAGATGTATTATCGGGCAGCGAAAAAACTTACAAATACTTCCAAGAGATATTTGGCTGGTTAAGTTTTGACAATGCCGATATGCCTGTAATTAGCCATATTCATTATGGCGAAAACTACGGACGTGCCTTCTGGAACGGCATTTTTATGACTTTTGGGGATGGCAACGGCTCTACGATACTCGCCCCGACCTCTCTGGATGTGGTGGCACATGAGTTTGTGCATGGGATTATTAATTTTTCATCCAATTTGCTCAATCATGGCGAATCGGGTGCGTTAAATGAATCATTTTCAGATATTTTTGGTGAAATTATTGAGGCATTACATCACCCGGACGAGGATAACTGGATATTTGGAGAACATTATGTGGCACTGCCCGGGCTTCGTGGTTCGCGTAATTTTGCCAACCCCAAAGACCCGACTATGCTCAATCGTCAGCCCGATACTTACGGAGGCGAATTTTGGTACGATGGCATCAATGACCATGGCGGCGTACACATCAATAGCGGTGTACAAAACCACTGGTTTTACCTCTTGGCTTTCGGTGGCAGTGGCGTCAATGACAATGGTTATGCTTATAATATACAAGGTATCGGCGTAGAAAAAGCCGCGCAGATTACCTTCGGAAACCTCACTACGCTGCAATATAATGACGGCTACGCAGAGGCACGCGAAAACTCAATAGCCGTAGCCGAAGGACTGTATGGAGCAGACTCCGATGAAGCCCGTCAGACCGCCGCCGCGTGGTGTGCGGTAGGCGTGGGTGATTGCTATGAAGATGATTGCAGCACATTGGATTCGCTGGCATTGGTCGAATTTTATTATGCAGCAGACGGACAAAATTGGACAAATACATGGGACTTAAATAGTCCGGTTTCTACTTGGTATGGTGTGACTTTGAATAGTAGTGGTTGTGTATCAAATTTGAATTTAAATAATAATAATTTGACCGCCGACATCGCTCCCGAAATTGGTAATTTAAGACATCTTAAAGCATTACAATTAAATAATAATGCACTCACAAGCATTGTTCCTGCTACGCTTGGCAATATAGATAGTTTGGAAATATTGGACCTTTCGGGGAATATTATTGGTGGTGCGCTTCCCTCCGAAATTAGTAGTTTGACGAATCTGCGAGTACTTAATTTGTCATTCAATAATATTGTCAGTCCCATTCCCGCTGAAATTGGAAACTTAAATAATCTGACCGAATTACGGCTAAAATCCAACCCTTTTAGTGGAGCAATCCCGGCTGCTTTTGGCAATTTGACCAACTTGAATTATCTGGATATTTCAAATTGTAATTTCACTGCTGCCTTACCTGCGGAATTGGGTAATTTGACGAATCTAATAGAATTTATTGCTACAAATAACAGGATAGGCGGTACTGTTCCAAGTGAATTTTCCAATTTGACAGCATTGGATGTATTAGATTTAAGAAACAATAAATTCACTTTTGGCGGACTCGAAAACATCGCTCAAATGGGCATCAACGATCCGAGATATAATCCACAGGACAGCACTTATATTTTACAAGATGAAGGCGGCTTGTATGTCAATTCGGGTGCAACTATCGCCAACGACACTTATACTTGGTACAAGGATGGCGCAGTGTTGGCTGTGATTACGGGTGACAATTATTTGCCGAATGATAACCCGGGCAGATACCGTTGCGAAGTCACCAATAGCATCATTACTGATGCCTCCGATTATGCGACTAATTTCGTACTACACGCAGGAGAAGTCTATGCCGACCCAAGTAATCCCAATGATTGCAGATTGCAAGATTCACTCGCGCTCGTTGCACTGTACCATGCTACCGATGGCGAAAATTGGTTGAATCCATGGAATCTTCACGACCCGATAGATATATGGACAGGCATCACGATAGGATCGGACGGTTGTGTGGATATTATTAATTTATTTGCAAATAATTTAATCGGAACACTCCCTGCCGAAATCGGCAATCTGACCCATGTGCGAGTATTGAATGTATCCTCTAATAAACTCTACCACGTAGCACCCGAAATTGGTAATATGAGCGAATTGATAATTTTACATCTGAATCAGAATCGCTTTAATCAAAACATTTTGCCCGAAATCGGTAATTTGATCAACTTGCAATACCTTGATCTATCTTATAACGATTTTACGGGCGATATACCTGATAGTTATGCCAATCTGCAAGCGCTCACAGGTTTGGTCTTGCTTGGCAATAAATTAAGCGGAACTATCCCTGCTTCATTGTCTAATTTAATTTTATTAAATATTTATGATAATAATTTTAATTTTGAAGGATTGGAATATTGGGCGCAGACTCCTCCGCAAGATTTTAATTATGCACCGCAAGCCCACATTCCCATTTATAAAAACAGTAATATACTCTCGGTAAATGCAGGCGGCACACTCAGCAATAATACTTATGAATGGTATAAAGATGGTGAATTGGTAGCGATAGTTGAAAACGATAATCAACTAACTATCACTGAGCCGGGGTCTTATTTTTGCAGAATTGAAAATAGCGTGGTGACTGCCCTTACGCTACAGAGCGAGACAATGGAAGTTTTTTCTGTCAGCGATTTGCCTTGCAGAGAACGGGATTCTTTGGCATTAATTGAATTGTATTATGCGACTGATGGTGCAAATTGGGCAAATACATGGGATTTGACCCAACCCATCAGTACATGGTATGGCGTAGAATTGAGTAATACAGGTTGTGTGGATAAATTGGATTTGAGAGAAAATGCGCTAAACGGAACACTCCCCGCAGCCATCGGCGACCTCACCGAAATGCGAACACTTTACCTTCAATACAACCAAATCGGCGGTCAAATTCCGTATCAAATCGGCAACCTCACCAATCTTGAAATCATTGATTTAGGTGATAATTATTTGTCGGGTGAAATCCCGGACGCCATGTCCAATATGAGAGGCATCAAGGAACTTGGATTGCAAAGAAATCAATTATCAGGTACAGTACCGGCTGCATTTTGGGAAAAAGCTGACCTTGAGATAGTTCGTTTATTTAATAATCAATTATCAGGTACATTGCCTCCTACAATTCGTTACTTGGTCAATGTCCGACACTTTACTATCGGAAATAATGATTTTACAGGAACAATTCCGCCGGAAATCGGTCAAATGATTAATCTGAAAAGGTTGGCTCTTTTCGACTGTAATTTCACCGGAAGTATTCCGGCTGAAATCGCTAATTTATCTCAACTTACGGAGTTGACGCTACACGCCAACCAATTGACAGGAACGATTCCACCCGAATTGTCACAATTGGAAAATCTTGTCAAAGTTCGTTTGAGCAACAATAAATTGAGCGGCGAAATCCCCTTTGACATCAACCAACTCAACGAACTATGGATAGATAAAAATAATTTTACTTTTAACCAAATTGAAGATTGGGTAGCTGCAGGTGCGAGTGATAGTTTAGACCTGTTTCGTTACGCACCACAAGCCGAAATTCCGCTTCATACAAATGAAGATACGCTATATGTAGAAGCAGGCGGCACAATGGCAAATAACAGGTATCATTGGTTCAAAGACGGCATTTTTCAGACAACTATACATGGCGACAATAAATATTTGCCAACATCCGAAGGTTTGTACCACTGTACCGTCAGAAATTCAATAGCCACTGATACAACTATTTTTTATACAAATTTAGTACTAAAAACAACAACCATCTATGCTCAGCCTTTTGTGTGGCCCGGTGATTTCAATGCCGATGGAAAAGTAGATATGTCCGATGTATTGTATTACGGATATGCCTACGGCAATGAAGGACCTGTACGCCCCAACGCAAGTACCGACTTCTATGCACAACAGGCTTCCAATTGGGATTACACCGTCAGTAATATCAACGGCAAACATCAGGACGCTGACGGAAACGGTGTGGTCAACGAACAAGACTTATTGATAATTGAGCAAAACTTTGGACTTACCCGCCCCGGTGCGGTCAATCAGGGAAATAGTTTTGAAACACTATATACTTTAAGTTTGCAAAGATCCTCTGTCGAAGAAAATGACGATGGAACTGCCACGTTCACATATGATGTTTTGTTGAATAGCATCAACGGTTTACCTGTGAGTTTGCATGGAATAGATTTTACACTGGAATTTGATGATTCCGTTAATGCTAACGACATAAGTGTATCTGCTGACAATTCTTTTTTGAATCCTGATGAATTAGTGACCATTATGGATGGGGCAAACTCCAACGAGCTTTATATCGGAGCTACCCGTACAGATGGCAATAATCTAATTGGAGAGGGAGTCATCTTGCAAATAGTTGTCCCCGTTAGAGATATAAGAGTTAATGACCCTATCTCATACCATCTCACTCCAAAAAACATAGAAATCATGACCATCAATACCGGACAAGAAGGCAACGAAGCACAACTCATCCCGGTCAATGGCGAAACCTTAACGGATACTTATACGCCTCCTGCTGAAAGCCCGACCTACTTTTACATTACCAACAAGCAAACGGGCTGTAGATTCTACCCCGAAAGTGATGCCCACAACGCCCCCCTGCGAAAAGCACAACAAGGGAGAAGCGACGACCGGGTACAATGGGAAAAAATATACACTACCGACGGTTATTTTTACCTGAAAAACAAAGCAACAGGCAAGTACTTCAGACCACAAAATGACGACGATGCTGCTACCGTATGGCAAGTACCGACAAGCTACTCCGGCGTACATACACAATGGAGAGAAGTACCCGCAGGCGGCGATTTTTACTACCTTCAAAACAGAGCTAACGGCAAATTCATCAGACCACAAAATAATGCACCCGATGCACCCATTCTCCAACAACCCTCTACATGGACAGGAAATTGGACGCAATGGACCGTTGAACCTGTGTCTACACCGAAACTGGAAATCGAAGCTATTACATTCAATCTTTATCCGAACCCGGCAGAGGATTACATTCTTATTGACATTCAGGATAATTGGGAAAATGGCACGATAAACATTTATGATGTATCCGGTAAATTACTCATACAGCAGAGCATTACTTCGGATAATCAGGATATTTCAGTGAAAGATCTCAATGCAGGAATGTACCTTCTTCGCTTGAATACCAACGACGGCAGATATGCCACCAAACGTTTTGTAGTGAAATGATAACCTTGGATAATATGTTTGACTAAGTTGGAGTCGGTTTTTGAAAAGGCTAAGCCCACTGCGACTTAAAAAATAAAAGCACTTGTAAGCAATACATCACAAACGCCATAAATGAATAACACCTGAAAAATGGATAGATAGGCAGAGGGCTGTACAAGGCAGCCCTCTAACCTACCTCTCAAAAATAAAGGGAGACAAAACAATGATGATTAAACAAGCTCCCGCCAATAATTTTCTTGCAAGAATCCCCTAAAGAACACTTAACCATTCAGACAATACGGCAACCCATATATCTTATCTGACGGGATAGGACAGCCACCCGTATGTCTGCCGAAAAACGAAAAAAACAATGATTATATAAACAAAAATGAACGAATATCACATGACAAACCGCTTCAAAGTACAATTGAGCGCACATTTTATCTACTCATGTTTGTTACAAATAAGCTGTAAAATCAAAAACGTATTCAATCATTTATTTTTCTTAACAATTATTATTAAACATTTTTTAAAACATTGATTATGAATTACTTAAAAATTAAATTTGGACTTTTTAGCTTGTTGGTAGTACTTGCCGCATCGGTCTTTTTGACTTCTTGTGAGCAGGAAATACCTGAAACTCCAATAACTGATGCTGCCTCACTTAATGTCGAACCGACTGTGGTAGAATTAGACGAAAACGATCCCGTTCTTACTTTATTTAAAGAATCAGATGATATTAGACATTTTGACGCCTCACTTGGTAATTTACTATGGAATGATGCAACCATGACTGTCGGAGGAGGAGAAAACACAGCATCAGTATTGACCATTCCTATTATTAGCGACTATGAAAATAGTACAGTTAATCTTTTGTACGCTGTTTACAATGAAAAAGATGGTAGTTTCCGTAGCATCGTAAGTAGTTTTGATGTAAGCATGCTGATAGGCGAGAAATATACCGGAACTATGGAATTTAAAACTGTTGAAAATAAAGCCGTTTCTTCATCTGTATTTGAAAATGGAGTATTAATAACGCACAATGAATTTATCTCGGACGAAATAAACTATCGAGGTCTTGACTTTGGTTGTTTTTTCAAATGTGCAGTTGCAGCGGGTGTAGGCGTTGCAAGTGCAGGTGCATTCGGAATGAGTTGTCTGAACTTTTTCAATGGGTGTAAATCTTGGCCTAGTGGTTGGAATCCAGCTTGTGTAGGACTAGCAGGATGTGCTGTTATTTTCACAGGGCAATTAGGTATTTGTGCTTATGATTGTTGGGACTAAATTACTAATGAATCGACAAGTAGGCATTAAATACTACTTTACGGTTATTTGAGTACAACACTAATAATAAAATTATAGCATGAGGAGCAAGCCTCGAAATACTCATTTTGGAGCTTGCCCATTTTACTCATTTTGTCCGATTAAAAGCTGTTCAAAAAAGGGCAATTTAAAACACTCATAGTTTTGATAAATACAAAATTACCCACACACGTAGGAGCAGTTGTATAGTCAAGACAGGTTTAGGGAACAATTTATCTTCAACTTGTCTTCATTAAACCCAGAAAACAAAACCCTACAAAAACAAAACGTGATGTGGTTATCACACAGCATGTTTTTACATGCTATAAAATGCTGCCGGACGCTGTGAGAGGTCGTCCGGCGCATTTTATCTTTCAACAAACTATATAAGCAAACACCCCAACTTCTCATCCAACGAACTGCAAGAGCAGTTGTATAGTTGAGACAGGCTTCGGAGACAGCAGTGTCTTCGTGCTTGTCTCCTTTTATTTTTTTAAATCCAAAAAACGAAAACAATGATTATTATGAAAACAAGACAAAGAATTCATCGGTCCTCAAAAATATTTACCCTGACCATCTTATTACTATTCATGGGTATTCAATTTGCGACAGCACAAGTCGTCCAACTTTATCCGGGTGACAATAATTTGCAGTCAACCATTGACCAAGCACCTGCCGGTACAACATTTATGTTCAATCCCGGAAACGAAAACGAAGCCTATCGACTTCTAAATATAGAAGCAAAAAACGGTGACAGCTACATTGGCGTTCCTGATGCTGCTGGGAATTTACCCATCCTCAAAGGCTCAAAAGTATTGACAGGTTTCACACAAAACGGCTCATATTGGCAAAAAAACCACGACATTGATCAAATGGTCACACCTCTGCATGGCACTTGCGAGCCGGGATTTGATTGTCAACGCGCAGAAGATGTTTTTATTGATGGCATACCGCAAAAGAAGGTATTAACTCTTGCTGAAATGAATGAGAACGGCGAATGTTTTATCGATGGTTCGCAGGTCTATCTGCCAAGCAATCCAAGCGGAAAACTCGTCGAAATCAGCGTCAAAAAATTTGCCATTTATGCCAAGCGGATTGATGGTGTAGCTGCCTCCAATGTCACCGTAAAAAACATGATTGTAGAGCAATACGCCTGCCCTGCACAGCACGGTGCGATTCATGCCGGATACAACAGCCAATTTGACCAAATCGAAAAAATGGGCAAAGGTTGGCTCATCGAAAACAACGAAGTCAGATACAATCACGGTGCAGGAATTTTTGTCTATACCGATGGCATTGCCCGCAATAATTATGTTCATCACAACGGTCAGATCGGGATGCGTTCACACGGTGATAATATTTTGATTGAAGAAAATGAAATCGCCGAAAACGGCAACTGGGGCGGCTTCAATTGGGGCTGGGAAGGCGGTGGCTCAAAGTTCACCTATTCGCAAGATATACGAATTTTGAACAATTACAGCCACGATAATTTCGGTCCCGGACTTTGGACGGATATTGAAAATTACAACTCGTACTATGAAGGAAATCGCGTGGAAAACAATCAAGGTCCGGGCATATTCCACGAAATCAGTTATAGTGCGACCATCAAATGTAATACACTAATAAATAATTGGAACAGCAATTCAGGTGGTAATTTATATGGTGGTAATATCTTCATTTCCAATGCATCGAATGTAGAGGTATTTGATAATATATGCGTATCATCCGGTCAGCCGAGAGAAAATGGTATCATCATTAATTGTGCATATCGCAACAAAGACGGCGTAACATATTATGCCAATAACAACTATATCCACGATAATGACATCATTTTCACCGCCGATGATAATTATAGCGGTGCGCTCATTCAAAACGACTGTACCCAAGCAAGCGGCAACGTTTTTGAAAACAACCGCTATCATTCCGTCAATACCGCTCACGAGCACTTTGTATGGGGACCGAATAACACCAGCACAGGTACACTCTCATGGACGCAAAACATCAATGGACAGGAACAAGGCAGCACTATTGACGGCAACCTTGCCATTCCTAATACACCTTGCGATGCTATTAGCGGAGGATGCCAAACTCCCGTTGTCATCAATGCCGCAGGTGACGAAGGCTTAGAGTTGATGACTTTGGAAATTAATGGTGAAAATTTAAAGGCATGGACCGTCAGCACCAATTTTCAAGATTATAATTTTACCTATAGTGGTACGATTCAGAGCTTGCGCGTTCGCCTATCCAACCATGATTATGTTCCCGGTCAAATTGATTATAATTTGAACGTGGATTATATCATCGTAGACGGTAATACTATCGAAACCAATGCCCCTGAAACTTACGGAAAAGGCGTCAAACTAACCGACGTTGCGGGTTATTGTAACGAAGGCACAGATTTTACCAACGAAAAATTATATTGTATAGGTTATTTTGAATACAACATTCCTACACAAAATACCGCTTGCGACGATGGCGATGCGTGTACCGTCAATGATACTTATGATGCCAATTGCAATTGCACAGGCACATTCGCAGATGCAGACGGCGACGGCGTATGCGATGCCAACGATGTTTGTGCTGACGGTGACGACAATATCGACGCTAATAATAACGGCATACCCGATGCTTGCGATACACCAACTTGTGCGCCATTCACGCAATTTACTGTTGGTACTGTCACCTCACAAACCATAGATTTGAGTTGGCAACAAACCGACGACGATATTCAGGTGCTTTGGCGGTTGGAGTCGGATGTCACATCATGGCAAAATGCGATTCCAAATACCAACACTTACACCATTACAGATTTAAATCCTGATACCGAGTATAGAATTACATTGAAAAACCTTTGTGACAACTCAACCACTAGTCCGCAAACCGTAACAACACTTGCTGCCGCCAATTCGACCACCTATTACTACATCACCAACAGAGCAACAGGCGACAGATTTTATCCTGAAAGTACTGCCCATAATGCTCCTTTGCTAAAAGCCGATGCAGGTAGAAGCGACGATTGGGTGCAATGGGAAAAAATCCCGACTTCCGGCAATTTTTTCTATTTGAAAAACAAAGCAACGAGCAAATTCATCCGCCCGAAAGACGATAGCGATGGAGTGACGGTATGGCAAGTGCCAACCACCTACACCGGCTCATACACGCAGTGGGAGGAAGTCCCCGTCAACAATAGCGGTTACTATTTCCTGAAAAACAGAGCAACGGGCAAGCACATCCGTCCGCAAAGTGACACGCCCGACGCACCCATTCAACAACAACCCAATACATGGACAGGCTCTTGGACACAGTGGACTATCGAACCCGTCAACGCACCAAAACTACCAACCAACAACCTCACTTTCAACCTCTATCCCAATCCGGCGGACGACTATATTCGTATGGAGATTGAGTATATCGGCGAAAACAGTAGCATGAGTATCTATGACATATCCGGTAAATTGGTTGTCCACCAAGCGGTGACTTTGGATACATTTGATGTTTCTGTGCAAAACCTCAAGGCAGGAATGTACATCGCCAGATTGGATATTGGCAACGGCACTTATGCGGCTCAACGATTTGTTGTGCAATAAAACCATCACAAATTCAATGAACTTAAATAAAGTAAGAGAAGAAGAATAAATAAATTAGACCAAGTTATTTATTTTTCTTCTCTAAATATCACTGAAAGCCTCAAACATTACAGGGCAAACGAAGAGGCGTTTTTGTAATATGAATTTAAATTGAAGGATAAACGCGAGTCATCTGACATTATCAAAATCTTTGATTGTTAAGATATAAGACATTTACAAAAAGCTATTGGGAAAACCGATAGCTTTTTGTATATTTGTATACATCTATTTGCTAAGAATTTCAAAAAGACACACTACACGGATAACCATCTTTCTATCATACACACATTGCTACTTAGGTGTGATGTAGGTAAGTTCTATTGTCGTCAGGCGAATTTGGCTGAACGCTACCAACATTTTAATTTTAAATAAACAAACACCTTTACTGTATCTATTTTGATAATCATAAAACTCATATTATGAAAAAATGCTTAACTTTCATTTTTGCACTCCTATTAATTTGTATGAAAGGATACACACAATGTCCGCCCAACGGTTTAGTATCCTTATCTACTCAGGAAGAAGTCAATAATTTCCCAATAGAATACCCAAACTGCACAGAAGTAACAGGGTCTTTTTTTGTGGGTGGTAACATCAATTATCCTTTTTCAGATATTGTCGATTTGACACCTTTAAGTCAGATTACTACTCTTAATAGTTTTTCTTATATCCAGCACAATCCAAATTTAACAAGTTTGGCGGGCTTAGAAAATTTGACTACTGCCAACAGTCTCTTTTTTATTGAGGATAATGACAGTCTAACGGATTTATCCGAACTACAATTTACACAGGTCAACACCTTGATCATCAGAGATAATGACATGCTGACTGATTTGAGTAGCATAGCAAACATCAATTTAAACGATACTGAACAGATATTCATTGATGGCAACGATAACCTTTCAGTTTGCAATACCCCAAGCCTATGCGAATACCTCAACATGGGCGGCATTGTAAATATTCAAGATAATGCACCGGGATGCGCTACCGATATAGAAGTTGGAGCATCCTGCAATCTGACCGTCAATTGCCCCACAGGAAATGTCACCTTGGCTTCGCAGGCAGATGTAGAGGAGTTTGCCATACTTTATCCTGACTGTACCGAAGTACTGGATTTATTTATTGGTTTTTTGGGTTCATCTACTGATATTACAGACCTTACACCGCTTCACAAAATCACATCCGTAGAAGAATCACTTTGGATTGGCTTTAACCCCCAATTGACAACCCTCACGGGATTGAATGTAAAGACTACAGGAGACAATTTATACGTCGGCAATAATCCGTCTTTGGAGAATCTGAATGGGCTTGACAGCCTCACCTCAGTGGGAACAGATATATGGATTAAAGCCAATGGACCACTGAACGACATCAGTGCTTTGAGCAATCTCACCTCGGTAGGCACCTACATAGATGTACATAGCAACCCTTTCTTAACCAACCTAGTGGGCTTGGATAATGTCGATGCGAATAACATTACCGACCTCAACATTTACAACAATCCTAGCATGACATTTTGTAGTGTAAAAAGCGTTTGCGATTACCTCAATATGGGAGGTACTATCTCTAACCTCTACGGCAATGGTCCCGGCTGCAATGATGTCAACGACATCCTAAGTGCTTGCGAATGGACCAGTGTTTCGGGCAATGTTTTTGCGGATGAAAACGGAGAATGTATCATGGACGGCATCGATGCCGGATTAAAAAATTGGCTCGTAAAAGCCGAAAATGATACACATGTCCAATATACCTATACCAATGACGACGGCAGCTATTTTATGGGACTCGACAGTGGCAGTTATGCGGTCAGTGCCATCTCACCTAATCCCTTTTTGTGGGAAAGCATTTGTCCCTCCGTCGATGTACTGGCACCGGGAGGCAATACTCAAGTAGAGATAGATTTCGGAGCCGCTGCCGTTACTGATTGCCCCTTGCTTGAAGTGGATATTTCTGCGCCGATTGTCAGGCGTTGTTTCACCTCCAGATACTATGTCAATTATTGCAATTTAGGTACGATTACCGCCGAAAATGCTTACGTTGAAGTCCAACTCGACCCGTTTTTTACGTATGAAAATTCCACAGTTCCGGGAATTGATTTGGGCGACAATTTGTATGGCTTTGAGATAGGAAATGTCGAAACAGGTGAATGTGGTATTTTCCGAATTGAGGTCTATGTTGACTGCGATTCTACGGTATTGGGGCAGACGCATTGCATGGAAGCGCACATATATCCCGATTCGACTTGCACACCACCTGCGCTACCACTTTGGGATGAATCCGATATTGAAGTGGATGCTCAGTGCTTGGGAGATTCGATTGCATTTACAATCGAAAACACAGGAACAGGCGATATGTCCGATTCGCTCGAATATCGTATTATTATCAATGATTTTATTTGGCAACAGGCTAATTTTCAATTGAATAGTGGCGAACAATGGACATTTTCTAAAGCAGCAGAAGGCGCATTTCATCGCCTCGAAGCCGCACAGTCGCCCGGATATCCGGGGAATAGCATGCCTTCTGTTTTCGTAGAAGGTTGCGGTGAAAATGCTAACGGCACATTCAACATAGGCTTCCCGGATGATTACCCATTGAATGAGGGAGATGACTTCATTTCGATTGATTGTCAGGAAAATGTGGGTTCGTATGACCCAAATGATAAGCAGGCATTTCCCGGCGGTTATGGTGAGCAGCACTACATTACCGATAGCACGGATTTGGAGTATATGATTCGTTTTCAGAATACGGGAACAGATACGGCTTTCAATATCGTTATACGAGATACGATTAGCGCACATTTAAATATCGAAACCTTGCGCCCCGGTGTATCCAGCCATGATTATCGATATGATATTGAAGAACGCACCGCTATTTTTACTTTTGAAAATATCATGCTGCCCGATAGCAATGTCAATGAACCTGCATCTAATGGTTTCATCAAGTTCAATATCGAACAAACACCCAGTAATCCCATCGGCACACATATCGAAAACAATGCGGCGATATATTTTGATTTCAATGAACCTATCATTACGAATACGGTCTTTCACACTATCGGCGAGGACTTTATGAATGTCGTTACTTCCGTCACGACTCCACCTGAAGTGGCGAACGCAGGTATCTCAGTGAATGTATTTCCGAATCCATTTGATACGTATACGCGATTTGAGGTGCAAGGTGAGACGGTGCAAGAACTGCATTTGATGCTCTATGACATGATGGGACGACAAGTACTTCAACGACAATCTACCAATCAACAACACATCAATTTACATAGAAAAAACCTTCCGACAGGCGTGTATATATTTCGTTTGATGGATGAAAAACGGCAATTAGCTACAGGCAAGTTAATTGTCAAATAAAAACTAAAAGATGGCAGGTATTTTCAGAATGCCTGTCATCTTATCATCTCAATATTTCCAATAAAAATGCTCGTGTAGAGGGGTTCTTTTCCGCTTCTATTTCCTTTATCAATGCTGTTTTCGCAGCTTTATCATGCGGATTCAATTGTATTATTTTTCGAGATAATTTTATAGTATTCAAATAATTAGCGCGATGTGGGTTAGCAATTTTTTTTCGACGAATGAAAATTTCAAAGCTATTCAAATGTGATTCAAGGGCTTCGTATTCTTCGAGTTCAAGATAAATTTTCAATAAGAGATTCCTTGCATTCAAATTGAGAAATACATCATCGAATCTCACCTCTTGCAATTGCGAAATAGCTTTCCCGTACTGCTTTTTTCCGTAAAATAAACACGCTAAATTATACGCAAAGCTATCTTTACGATACTTACGTTCGAGTTTTGATTCATACTCATAAATAAAACCCTCGACCCATTCAAATTCTTCCAACATCAAGCCGGCTGTTACGATATTTTTGTAAGTCCAACGAGATAAAAAACCGTTTTCCAAAAAGGCATCCTGTTCTAAGCCGACTTGATACAAATCAAATAATTCGCGTAGGAAAACTGTATTTTCCTTTTTATTATTTTGGCGAATACAATGGTTAATTGCGTGGGTATAAATTTCCTTCAATTCTGCCTGCGAAAAGCCTTCACCATAACGAATAATACCACCTTTAAGCTGCTGAAAATGTTCTTCATTTTGTGTACCCACAAGCGTATGATAGCTGTGATAATACAGTTGGATAGCAGGAATATCCAATAAGTTCGGTTGTGCCTCGATATG
Organism: Saprospiraceae bacterium; assembly: GCA_020628725.1. Lineage (GTDB taxonomy): Bacteria > Bacteroidota > Bacteroidia > Chitinophagales > Saprospiraceae > JAHDEO01. The sequence goes on along the minus strand of JAHDEO010000033.1, from coordinate 13,438 downwards.
CTTCAAAATATCCGATAGCAACAAAAAATTGTGTTCTTTTTCTGCTACGCGCTCATGCGTGAGCATAGTACATGTTTGTCTGAGCGTCTCTGCAATGAAAAAATGATTGAGCGCATCATGCCACGTCTGTAGGTCGCGTTCCCCTTGCCGATTTTCCTCCAGTAAAAAATGATATTCTTCCGCGTGGAGCAGCGATTGGCGAAATTGTACATCAGCACTATACGAAGGTTCTTTTTGTTGTATGTTACGAGCATTTTTGAGTGTATGTTGAAAAGGTTTAGCCAATTTTCGGTGACGGTAGCTTTGTGCCAGATAAATTTTTTGTGTCAAAGTATCCTCTTGGTATCGCTCCATAGCCAGAAATCCTTCAGTCTGCCTCAACAAATCGGACATAATGAGTCGCAAAGTCACATCATTATACACCTGCTTGGGAAACAGCTTTTGATACGCATTTTTTTTATCCAATACTATCTCATCATTTGACCGTAAAGCCAAAGCGATATACTCGTACAACTGCCCCACTCCCTCCCGTTTTTTGAAATACGGCGAAGCCAAATATTCACCCAATGCCTTCATTTCGCGGTTGGAGAGTGATTTTAACACCTCAATTAATCGACTTTTTTTCATTCAAAAAATAAAAATTTTGTACAAAAAATATTTTTATATACTGATAATCAATTTTTTATTTAGCAAACTTAAGAATAATTGTGTACAAATTCAGTTTATTGTTTTTGTAATAGTAAATGGAATCGTGGACTTTTGTAGCGTAATAATTTTTCAAGAACTAAAGCCTTATAACAATGAGAAAATATCTGATACTGACAACCATACTTTGCACTGTAATAATGTCCGCGACATTCGGACAATGCCCACCGAATGTATCACTGGGTTCTCAAGAAGATGTGAATGAGTTTGTTGTGCTTTACCCAAACTGTTCGGAATTGCAAGGTAATTTGAGTGTAGGTAGCCCTTCGGATAACGCTCCTTATATCAATGATTTGAGTCCGCTCAACCAAATTACTTCGGTAGCGGGTCATTTATTTATTGTGGATAGCGATAGTTTATGGAATCTGACCGGATTGGAGAACATTACTTCCGTTGGAGAAATTTTAAGAATACGAGGAAATGATAATTTGATGAATTTGACCGGATTGAATGGGCTTGTCTCCGTCGGATTTAGGGTAGAAATTGACGATAACGATGCGTTACCAAACATGACCGGACTGGAGAATTTTACTTCAGCCGGTGGCAGTTTGAATATCACAAATAACGATGCTCTTAGCAATTTATACGGAATAGAAAATCTTAATTCAATCCAAGATTTAAACATACGTAATAATGATAATTTGGTCGACTTGAGTACTTTGAATACTTTGACTTCCCTCGGAGGGCATTCATTATACATCAGGGATAACATGATTTTAGGGAGTCTGGTCGGACTACACAATATCATGTCTATTGCAGATTCTATGGAAATCTCCGGCAATCCGAACCTTTCGGTATGTGATGTCGAAAGTATCTGTAATCACATCGCAGCAGGCAATAACCCTACGATAGAAAATAACGATGAAGGTTGTAATACCGCTGAGGAAATCATGGAGGAATGTGAGGCGCAAACGCAATGTCCAAATCAAGGTATCTGGCTGACCGACCAACAAGATGTGGACGATTTTATATCTCTGTATCCGAACTGTACGGAATTATTAGGTGATTTGATAATAAATGGATTAGGCTCTTCTTTCTTTTTCAATGATTTAAGCCCACTTAATGAGATTACCTCGATAGCGGGTGATTTGGTCATTTCTAATACTGATAGTCTATCGGATTTGACCGGATTAGAAAACCTCACTTTTGTCGGGGAACGTGTACGAATATTGGGCAACAAAAATCTCATTAATCTAATGGGATTAAATGGTCTTACTTCAATCGGACTTAGTTTGGACATTAACCTTAATGGTAACTTAACGAATCTAAACGGGTTGGAAAATCTCAATTCAACTGGAGGTTTTGAATTAATTAATAACGATAATTTAGTTGACATGAGTGCTTTGAGCGATCTAACTTCTATAGGAGAGCATTCGTTACTTATTGCCCACAATGATATTTTAAGCAGTTTGAGTGGATTGGATAATATCATGTTTATTGAAAATCCTACGATTACCGACAATCCGAATCTTTCCGTATGCCATGTGGAAAGCATCTGTAATCGCATCGCAGCAGGCAATAACCCTACAATAGAAAATAACGCCGAAGGCTGTAATACCATTGAGGAGATTATTGACGAATGTATACCACAATGGGAATGCCCGCCGGACTGGTTCGTTTTCAAGACCCAAGATGAGGTAGATGAGTTTCCGACACTTTATCCGAATTGTACGGAGCTAACAGGAAGTCTGATAATAGGTGGTACATATGATGAACCATCTTTTATTGCTGACTTAAGCCCATTGAGTCAGATTACTTCTATAGCGGGAGGTCTAAATATCCGGTATAACGATACTTTGAGTACTTTAAATGGTTTAGATAATATCACTTCAATTGGAGGAGATTTATCAGTAAAACATAATAATGATTTAGTTTTGACCGGATTAGAGGGGCTTAACTCCGTTGGGGGGTATTTAACTATAAGAAACACTAAATCAGTTGACTTGACCGGATTGGAGAATATTACTTCGATTGGGGAAGAGTTGACAATAGCATCCAATAGCCATTTACTCAGTTTAGAAGGATTGAATAATATCACCTCAGTCGAACAAATGTTCATAACAGGTAACAATAATTTGGTTGATTTAAATGGTTTAGAAGGTATTACATCCGTCGAATCATGGTTACGTATCAGTAGTAATGAAGCCTTGATTAACTTAAATGGCTTGAATAACCTTACATCAGTCGGGGAGTTTTTAGAAATAATAGACAATCAAAACCTTACCAGTCTAGATGGACTGGAAAACCTTAATTCTAAGGTGTATTTGATTATAGACTACAATAACAATTTAGTTGATTTGAGTGCTCTGAGCAACCTTACCTCCCCCGGAACTTCTCTCTACATTGTAGGTAATCAAAATTTGGAAAGTCTAACCGGATTGGATAATATTATATCGCTAGACTCCATTGACATATGGAGCAATCCAAACCTTTCTACATGCCATGTGGAAAGCATCTGTAATCATATTTTAGAAAATGGCACTGACTTTATATCAAGTGCAGTATTTAGCAACAGTGAAGGCTGCAATACTGCCGAAGAAGTCGTAGAGCAGTGTATAGGGCAATTACAATGTCCGCTGGATGATGTCACCTTCAACACTCAACAACAAATTAATGATTTTCCATCACTTTACCCGAATTGCACCGAGATACTTGGCAACTTGACAATAGGCGGTTCACTCAGCACACCATCTCTTATTTATGATTTAAATCCCTTGAGTCAGATTACTTTCATTACCGGTGACTTGATCATTGAGCATAATGATGTTTTGACGAGTATTAGTGATTTGGAGAATGTCACTTCCATAGGGGGAGGAATAGATATTTTTTACAATAATACTTTAATTAATTTGAATGGTTTGGAGAATATTACTTCGATTGGAAATTTAAGAATTTCTCATAACAACGTTTTAAATACTCTGGGTGGCTTAACTAACCTCACTTCAGTTGGTGAAAATCTGCATATAGAATATACTAATAACTTAGTAAGCTTAACGGGACTGGAGAATGTTAACTCAATTGGAGAACATTTGGTTATAGAAAATAATGAAAACATAGTTGATTTGACAGCACTGGAGAATCTCAACTCAATTGGAGGCAGTTTGGCTATAAGAGAGAATGAGAACATAGTTAGTTTGGCAGGGCTGGAGAACCTTAGCTCAGTTGGACATCTGGCGATAATAGAAAATGAAAGTATATCTGATTTGACAGCACTGGAAAACATTACTTCAATTGGATATTTATCGATAGGTTTTAATAACAATCTACCTAATTTAACCGGATTAGATAACGTCACTTCCGTCAACATACTATATATAGGCTACAACAACAATTTAGTTAATTTGGAAGCTTTAGGCAATATTACTAATTCAGTTGAATCGGTACTAATTGTAGGTAATGACAATTTAATCAGCTTAAATGGATTAATTGGCACTACGTCAGTTGTGGGAGATTTAAATATACAAAGCAATAATGCTCTAAATAACTTAGATGGACTAAACAATATTACTTTAGTTACAGGACGCTTAGAAGTAATAGATAATCAAAGCATAACTAATTTAACGGGTTTGGATAACCTTATTTCTGTTGAAAATAATGTACAAATTACCTACAACGATAACTTACTTGATATAACAGGATTGAATAGTCTCATTTCAACTGGTGCGCTCAGCATCAACAATAACCCCTCCTTAGTTACGCTAAATGGCTTAGAGAATCTTGACTCTACCGAGCATTTGTCCATCATTAATAATGATAATTTAGTTGATTTGAATGCTTTAAGTAATCTAACTTCAATTGGAGGAACGCACAGGTTGCTCATTGTGGATAATGAAAATTTAGCTAGCTTGACCGGACTAGACAATATGATGTTAATTACAGATTCCATATTCATCAACGATAATCCCAACCTTTCTATATGCCATGTAGAAAGTATCTGCAACCATATCGCAGAAGGCGGTAGTCTTCATACAGCAGATAATGCTTCGGGTTGCAATGATATAGTTGAGGTTGCTCAAAATTGCTCTTCTCTATGGGAAAGCTATATACAAGGCAAAATATACTTCGACGAAAACACCAACTGTGAACAAAACCTGAGTGAACCTAATTTAAACGACTGGCTCATAAAAATTGAAGGAGAGGAGACAGTTGATTATGCATACACTTATGAGGGCGGCAATTATATTCAACCCTTAGCTATAGGAACATATACAGTAACGGCTATACCCCCTAATTCCCTGAGGGAAGAAGTTTGTCCTAACCCGACAACATTTAACCTTACCGACCAAAATCCGATTGACACTATTGATTTTGGCGGCAGCACGTCCACTTTTTGTCCATTTCTTGAGGTAGACATTACAACACCTCTTCTTCGCCGTTGCTTCGATAATCAATACCACGTCCGATACTGCAATTCAGGCACAGCTACTGCCGAAAATGCTTTTGTAGAAGTTCAACTTGACCCGTTTTTTACTTTTATTGATGCGACTATTGAAGAAGTGAACTTAGGGAATAATTTATATTCATTTAATCTGGGCGACATAGATATTGGCGAATGTGACGAATTTCAAATTGAAGTCTACGTAGATTGTAATTCGACGGTAATTGGTCAGACGCATTGCGTAGAAGCACACATTTTTCCTGATTCTATATGCACTCCTGCAAATCCCTTGTGGGACGAATCCAGTATCATGGTCAATGCCGAATGTTTGGGAGATTCGATTGAATTTACGATTACAAATGTGGGTATAGGCAACATGTCTGATTCGCTGGAATATATGGTAGTCGAAGAAGATTTGATATGGCATCGAGCCAATTTCCAATTGGATAGCGGCGATAATATCAAGTTTTCAAAACCCGCAAATGGCGAATATCACCGCATAGAAGCCCAACAATCCTTTGGACATCCAGGCAATAGTATGCCCTCCGTTTTTGTCGAAGGTTGCGGCGAAGATGACAATGGAGAATTTAGTCTTGGTTTTGTCAATTATTATATTTTAGACGAAGGTAATGCCTTCATATCCATTGATTGTCAGGAAAATATAGGCGCATACGACCCTAATGACAAGCAAGCCTTCCCTATCGGTTACGGTGAACAACATTATATCACCGACAGCACGAATTTGGAATATTTAATTCGTTTTCAAAATACAGGAACAGATACGGCATTCAACATCGTCATACGCGATACGATTAGTTCGCATTTGAATATCGAGACCTTGCGTCCGGGCATAGCCAGCCACTCATATCGTTATGATATAGAAGGCTCAAATGTAGCAGTCTTTCACTTTGAAAATATCATGCTACCTGATAGCAATATCAATGAAGCGGCTTCACATGGATTCATCAAATTTAATATCGAACAACAACGTGATAATCCTCTCGGTACACATATCATGAACGATGCGGCTATCTATTTCGATTTTAATGAGCCAATTATCACAAATACTGTCTTTCATACCATTGGAGAGGATTTTATGGGCGTCGTTACGTCCATTATCACACCGCCGGAACTGGAGGAAGTAGGTGTCTCTGTCAATATTTCCCCCAATCCATTTGATGAATACACGCGATTTGAAGTACAAGGCGAAGCGACCAAAGAATTGAATTTGAAACTATATGACACGATGGGACGTGAAGTACTCCAACAGCAATCTACACATCAACAATACATCATCATGAAACGAAATAACCTTCCTCCCGGCGTATATATATTCCACCTAATGGATGAAAAACAGCAATTAGCCACAGGGAAATTAATCGTGAAATAAAACACAACAGATGACAGGCATTTTGAAATGCCTGTCATCTCATTATTTCAATATCTCCAATAAAAACGCTCGTGTAGAAGGATTTTTCTCGGCTTCAATTTCCTTTCTCAATACCGTTTTCGCAGCTTTATCATGCGGATTTAATTGTATTATTTTTCGAGATAATTTTATGGTATTCAAATAATTATCACGATACGACTTATTAATATTTTTTCGACGAATGAAAATCTCGAAACTATTTAAATGTGATTCAAGAGCTTCGTATTCTTCGAGTTCGAGATAAATTCTAAGCAAGAGATTTCTTGCATTCAAATTGAGAAATACATCATTGAATTTCACTTGATGCAATTGAGCAATGGCTTCATTATACTGTTTTTTACAGTAATGCAAAAAAGCCATATTATAGGCAAAACTATCCCTGCGATACTTCTTTTCAAGCTTTGATTTATACTGATAAATAAAATACTCCACCCATTCAAATTCTTCCAACATCAAACCTGCCGCCACAATATTTTTGTAGGTCCAGCGAGATAAAAAACCATTTTCAATAAAGGCATCCTGAGACAATCCAACTTCGTATAATTCAAATAATTCGCGCAAAAAAGCTGTCCCTTCATTTTTATTATTTTGGCGAATACAATGATTGATGGACAAGGTATAAAACCCCTTCAATTCTGTTTGCGGAAATCCCGCTCCATAGCGAATGATACCGTCTTTAAGTTGGCGAAAATGCTTGTCATTTTGCGTGCCGGTAAGCGTGTGATAGCTGTGATAGTACAGATAAATCGCAGGTATTTCCAGCAACTTTTGATGCATTTCAATTTGTTTCAGAATATCCTCCAACAATAAAAAATCATACTCCTTTTCTGCTACGCGCTCGTGTGTAAGCAAGGCGCAAACCTGTCTTAAAGTTTCCGCAATAAAAAAATGATTGAGTGAATCATGCCACGCTTGCAGGTCGCGTTCTGTTTGGCGATTTTCTTCAAACGAAAAAAGATACTCTTCCTCATGCATCAATGATTGGCGATAGTGGATATGTGCATTATACGAAGGATTTTTCTGCGAGCGGGTATGGACATTTTTTAGCGTATGATGAAAAGATTTGGTGAGCTGGCGTTGACGATAGGTTTGTGCAAGGTAAAAGTCAGTCGTTGCCCGATCATCATTGTATCGTTCCAATGCCAGAAAACGCTCTGCGTGTTTGAGCAAAGCCGACATGAGTACGCGCATGTCGATGTCTTTATACGGTTGCTTAGGAAAAAGTTTTTCGTGTACATATTTTTTATCCAAAGCAGCATCTATCTTTTGCTGCAAAGCAAATGTAATATGCTGATGCAATCGCAGCAAATCAGGATGCGTATTATGATAAGGCGAAGCCAAATATTTATCAAATTGCTGCCTTTCACGCTCCGAAAATGAACGAAGAACTTCTATTAAACGGCTTTTTTGCATGTTATATTTTTATATTTCTTTCACAGAATAAAAAATAAGTTATTGTAAATCAATTTTTTAATAAAAATTAAGGCGAATATTATTTTACAAACTTAAAAAAATGTTTTTGTATCTGTAAATAGAATAGCGGACTTTTGTAGCATAATAATTTTATTCATAGAAACCTTTTACCATGAAGAAATATCTCGTCATTATCACATTAATCTGCTTATCAACGTTCGGAAAACTATCTGCTCAATGTCCTGCTCCGCAAGGACTTATCCACTTTGACACACAAGAATCAATAGATAGTTTTGCTATCAAATACCCAAACTGTACACAGCCTCCCGGTTATGTTTATATAGATGAAGTTGAAGATGGAGCTATTACGAATTTAGCAGGATTGAGTCAATTGACTTCGATAGGCGAGGATTTATTTATTGGTAATAACATCTCATTGAATAGTCTGGCAGGCTTAGAAAATATCACTTCGATAGGTAAGGATTTAAAAATAGTTAATAATGATTTGACTAATTTAATTGGTTTGGAAGGTCTCACGCATATCGGCGGCAACTTGTTTTTAAACGGAGATAACGATATTGATAATTTAGTGGGATTATCCAATTTGCAAACCATAGGCAGAACATTTGACATCTCTGACACCAATCTCTCCAGCCTATCAGGTTTAGAAAATTTGGATACTATCGGAATCGACCTCAATATTTCTCGTAGTATGCTTACCAATTTATCCGGCTTGGAAAATCTCAGCTTTATCGGAGGCAGCTTGATTGCAGAAGAAATGCAAAATTTAGCAAATCTTGAAGGACTGGAAGTATTAACAATATTCGGAGGGATTGAATTGCGTTCTAATGACACTTTAAGTAGCTTGGCGGGTTTGTCTGATGTAAGTATATTGTGTATTGACGGTGACATCGAGATAGATGATAATGACTTACTGACTAACCTTATAGGATTAGAGAATGTTGTAGATATACAAGGAGGTATATTGATCAGGGACAACGAAAATCTTATCAACCTTTCCGGATTAGAAAACCTTGGTGTTTTAGAAACCAATTTTATACTATTAGATAACCCCTCTCTCCAAAATTTCAATGGATTATCCAATCTATCATACATAGGAGGTAGTTTGAGTATTCGGGAAAATCAAAATCTTTCCGATATAGCAGACCTTTCCAGTTTAAATACACTTGGTGAAATTTCGATTAACCACAATCTATAACTCACAAATATTAATGGATTAGAAAACATTAATTCATTAGAAGGACTTCATATAAGTTCAAATTGGTCTTTACAAAATGTAGATGGATTAATGGGACTGGAGACTGTCATAAATTTATCTATACAAGGAAACTCTACTTTGAATTCTTTAGAAGGATTTAGTAATCTGAATTATGTAGAAAGTTTGACCATAAGTTCAAATAATTCTTTGACAAGCCTTTCGGCATTAGACGGTATTGATGAGGAATTTCTTGACATTGTTTATATTCTTGGTAACGGTGCACTTTCTGTCTGCTCTACAGAAAGCATTTGTAATCACCTAATTAATAATGGAGCCGCATTAGTAACAAATAATGCTGAAGGTTGTAGCACTATAACGGAAATTATTCAAAGTTGTGCCTCCATTTGGGAGTACGCTATAGAGGGCAACGTCTTCATGGAAATTGATAATAATTGTCATTTCGATACTCTTGATATAGGGCTTAGTGATTGGATAATCAAAGTACAAAATGAACTGGACACATATTATGCATATACTTATGATGACGGAAAATACGTTACTCCTGTAGATACCGGCATGTATACCATCACAGCAATACCGCCAAATTCTCTCTGGGAAGATATTTGCTTTGAGACGGATACAGTTTTACTTACAACATTTAACCCAAGAGATGGAGTTGACTTTGGAGTAACGACAAGTACCTTTTGCCCATTTCTTGAAGTAGATGTCACCTCTCCTATCGTTCGTCGTTGTTTTAACTCTAGCTATTACGTTCGTTACTGCAATTCGGGTACCGCTACCGCTGAAAACGCCTATGTAGAAGTCCAACTCGACCCGTATTTTACCTTTGTTAGCGCGACTATTGATGAGATAGATTTAGGGGATAATTTATATTCATTTGATTTAGGAAATATTGATATAGGCGAATGCAGCAATTTCCGAATTGAGGTCTATGTCGATTGCGATTCTACCGAACTTGGTCAAACGCATTGCGTAGAAGCGCATATTTTTCCTGACTCACTTTGCACGCCTGTTTTACCGCTTTGGGATGGTTCAAGTATTCAAGTAGATGCACAATGCTTGGGTGATTCTATCGAATTTACTATCGAAAATGTCGGCATAGGAGATATGTCTGATTCGTTAGAATATGTCATCATCGAAGAAGATTTGATATTCCAACGCGCTAACTTTCAATTGGATAGCGGTGACAATATAAAATTCCAAAAACAAGCCAACGGACTTTTCCATCGCCTCGAAGCCCAACAATCGCCCGGACATCCCGGCAATAGTACACCCGCTGTCTTTGTAGAAGGTTGCGGTACTAATAGCGATGGAGAAATTAGTATGGGCTTTGTCAATTATTTCCTCTTGAATGAAGGCGATGCTTTCGTTTCGATTGATTGTCAAGAGAATGTAGGTTCTTATGACCCGAATGATAAGCAAGTATTTCCGGTGGGTTATGGTGCGCCGCATTACATTACCGATAGCACGGATTTAGAATATCTCATTCGCTTTCAAAATACAGGAACAGATACAGCTTTCAACATTGTCATACGTGATACCATTGACCCTCATTTGAACATCGAAACACTACGTCCGGGCGTAGCGAGTCACTCATATCGCTACGATATTGAAGGCTCCAATATAGCGGTCTTTCACTTTGAGGACATCATGCTACCCGATAGCAATGTGAATGAAGCGGCTTCACACGGTTTCGTCAAATTTAAAATCGAGCAAAAAGACAATGACCATATCGGTGCTCATATCACGAATAATGCAGCCATATATTTCGATTTCAACGAACCGATAATTACGAATACTGTTCATCACACCGTCAGTAAGGGCTTTATGGGTGTTGTTACGTCAGTGATTACACCACCGGAAGTAGCCGAAGCAGGCATCTCGGTCAATGTCTTCCCAAATCCTTTCGATGAACACACACGCTTTGAAGTGCAAGGTGAAACCGTCCAAGAATTACATTTAAACCTCTACGACACGATGGGACGTGAAGTGCTTCAACAAAATGTCCAACACCAACAATACATCACTTTATACAAAAATAACCTCACGCCGGGTGTGTACATATTCCGCCTGATGGATGAAAAACAGCAATTAGCCACAGGAAAATTAGTCATTCAATAACTCTTTAAAAAGAAAGGTTGGATTGCTGGTTTTGCTTAAAACCACTTCAATTTAGAAACCTGTCGAATATTTTCGACAGGTTTTTTTTATGTTTTTTTGATTTCGTAAAATCACAAACAAAACATTATTCATTATTTACAAAATAAATAAATCCTAATCTGTAAAAAACACCCCAACTGTTCCTGTGATACAGATGCGAATGTCCGCACCTTGCAGTCGTTATTGATTTTTTAACAATTAAAAACGACACACACAATGAAAAGGATTTACTTAATATTAATTTTTACGCTGAATTTTGCGGCTTTGTGGGGACAATGCCCATCCGGCAGCCTCAATATCACCTCACAAGCTCAAATTGATAATTTTGCTATCAATTATCCAAATTGTACCCAGATAGCAGGGGGTGTAACAATTGACGAGCACTGGTCAACTCCTATATACAATCTAAATGGACTTAGTCAGGTTACATCAATTGGGGGAGATATCCGGATTTATGGCAACCATTTACTCGAAAATCTTACGGGATTAGATAATCTTACTATTGTCGGAGGACTTGATATTTATGAGAATGATGCTCTGGTAGATTTGACAGGATTAGAAAATATCAGCATTGTTGAAGGTAGTGTGAACATCGGATGGTATTACTATGGCAGCGAGAATCGCTCGCTCGAAAGTATTGCCGCTTTACAAAATGTAGATACGATTACAGGGTCATTGGTTTTGAGGGGAAACCCTGAATTGAGAAGCCCTATCGGCTTGGAAAATTTGAAATACGTAGGCTCAGATTTAATAATTCATGGTAATCATAACCTTGAAAGTTTGGCAGGTTTAGAGAGCCTTGGAACTATTATGGGTAATCTGGAAATCGGATACGGTGATGAATTTTTGACTGCTCCTTTTGAGTTAGGAAACCGAGCTTTAAAAAGTTTAGAAGGCTTAGAAAACCTCAATACCATAGAAGGTAGTTTGATCATCGCAAACCAAGATTCTTTAACAACCTTATCAGAATTAGAAAATGTAAGCTTTGCCGGAGTAGACCACTTAGAAATATTTAATAACTCCAACTTATCTGTTTGTAATTTAACAGGCATCTGTGATTATTTCGCGAATGGTGGTTCGAGTGAAATCTACAATAATGCACCTAATTGCAACAGTATGTCAGAGATGCTTCTTATATGCACCGACCCGGTGTTTTGCTCAAATGAAGGGGTTATTTTTACCCAACAACAACAAATAGATAGCTTTGCAATTAGCTACCCCGATTGTCAATTTATTATGGGTGATGTAGTCATTCAGGGAGATAGCCCCACCTCTATCACAAATCTCAATGGACTTAGCCAAATTACTTACATCGGCGGTACGCTTACTATTCAAGACAACGCAGCTTTGACAAATTTAAGTGGTTTGGAATTGCTGGTATCTACCATCGGTGGTTTGGATATTAATAATAATGATGGATTGGAAAACCTTTATGCTTTAGCCAATCTCACCGATGTACAGGGCGAACTCTCTATTAGAAATAATGCCATTCTAACAGGTCTTAGTGGAATACACAATATTACAGGTCCCGCCATTGAACACCTCACAATAACCAACAATCCAATGCTTAGTTCCTGTAGCATTAAAAGTACTTGTGATTTTTTATATAATGGTCCCTACGTTGGTGGTAGTGATGTCGGCGGAGCTTTCGGAGGGGCAACTATTTATGGCAACGTCTCTGGGAATTATATCATTGGTCCCAGATGTGGCAGTAGACATGAAGTGGCTCTCGCTTGCCCCCAATACCTCCCCATCGAACTCACCCACTTCCAAGCCCAAATCCAAAACAAAACCGCCCTACTCACTTGGCAAACCGCCACCGAAACCCACAACGAAGGCTTCGAAGTACAACGCAGCAAAGACGGCACCACATGGGAGAAAATCGGCTGGCAAGACGGACAAGGTGATTCTCAAACGCCATACGACTACACATACACAGACGAAAATCCACTGTCCGGCACATCCTACTATCGCCTCAAACAAATCGACTTCGACGGCGCATTCAGTCACTCCGATGTCGTCAAGGTAGAATACGAGAGTAATGGCATCAGCATCTACCCAAACCCCAAACACCATACACATAGCCAACCTCAATGGTAACAACATCCAAAAT
>JAHDEO010000032.1:24940-28101 GCA_020628725.1 Saprospiraceae bacterium | reverse complement strand
CACGTATTGCAAGGTGAGCGTAGCATGGCGAAAGACAATAAGAGTATCGGTAAATTCATCCTTGACGGTATTCCACCGGCGATGCGCGGTACGCCACAAATTGAGGTAGTATTTGACATCGACGCTAACGGTATTCTCAGTGTATCAGCGAAAGACAAAGGTACGGGTAAAGAGCAGTCCATTCGCATTGAGGCGTCTTCGGGCTTGTCAGATGCAGAAATCGAAAAGATGAGAGCAGAGGCAAAAGCCAACGAAGAAGCCGACAAGAAGCAGCGCGAAAATATCGAGACGCTCAACAAAGCTGACCAATTGGTTTTCCAAACGGAGAAGCAATTGAAAGAATTTGGCGATAAGATTCCGGAGGAAATGAAAGCCAAAATCGAAACGGCTAAAGACGAACTCAAAGCCGCACACGACGCACAAAACATCGACGCTATCACTGCTAAAACCGAAGCCCTCAACGAGGCTTGGGCAGCAGCGAGTCAGCACATGTATCAAGGCGGCGCACAGCCCGGCGCAGAAGGCGAACCCGCTCAAAATGGGGAAACTGCCGATGCTGGTGCTAATGATACGGAGGATGTGACGGATGTGGAGTATGAAGAAGTTGATGATAAGAAGTAATGAAATTTTAAACTTATAATGAGGAGTGGCTAATGTTTTAGCTACTCCTCTCCAATAAATTATTCTATGAAGAAAACATTTGATTTAGCCGTAAAGGAATGCAATAATTTTTACATTTCGAAGGAACAACAAATTGTCATAGCAATCAAAGATGATTTTAACAGTTCCACTAACTTTTGTTATGATTTGAAAGAATGTGGATGTCAAGTTGCACCGAAGACAGAAATTAAAGAGGTTTATTTTGTACGTGAAATATATCCTGATGCAGAAGAAATTACACGAGAAGAGTTTATACAATACTACCAAGATTGTCTGACTGAAAAGTCTTTAGAAGAGGTAATTGAGGAATGTATTGAATGTGAAGATGAAGAAGAAATTAATATCAACGAGTCCTCCATAGAGGAAACCAGTGTTTTAGATTAACTTTTAGCGGTCCTCTTTGTTACAGTTGACCGCTTATAAATTTTATGTCTTGCTCTGCTCTAATTTTAGCCAATCTCAATAATCGTTCTATCATCACAAAATGATTTAATTCGTCCCTTTCTTGGCTGCTAATATCCTCACTTTTAGACTTTTCTACAAGAGCGTTGAAGCGTTGTTGCATACCCTCTGACGCTCGCATTTCGAGTACCTTTTCCGGTTCGGCGCGTGCGATGATTTCCGCAATTTGGTCGTAAATACTATAAATTGTTGTCATAACTGTTTTTTCAAAGATAACGTTTTTTATTGAAAAATGATAGTTGGGAAAATATATCATGTTAACGCCATATATTCACACCAAACACTCTAAAACAGCAATGATTCTCCTCGAATCACTATCGAAAGCACTGCCATTCCAATGCCCATAAACTTCCGAGATTTTCAATCCATGTTGTGTAGAAATAGAATGTCGCCCATGACCACAGGCGAGGTCAAGTATTTTATCTCCGGCAGTTAGCCCACATTTATCTGTGATGAAATTACACTCACGTTCTGTTCTTTCTTCTTGAATAAAATCCTCATAGAAATACAAGTATAATTCACTACGGTGCAATTCATTAATTTCATTTACATTCGTTTTCATATTTATTTTTTTCTTAAAAGTAATATTTTTCACTCAAAAATGGCAATCCTCAAAATCATATATCACATTATCTCTCAAAAAGAATCCGTATTTTTGCGCTCTAAAAATAAAAACCACAACACGACGACACCCCGACACCACAACACTATGTAAATGCAAAAATTCAATCAAATATTCGGCGAAGGTAAACATCCGATTCGCACATTTTTCGCCCCCGGAAGAGTTAACTTAATCGGCGACCACATCGACTACAACGGTGGCATGGTGCTTCCCGCAGCTATCCACTTGGGCATCAGCGCACAAGTACGCGAGCGTGACGACCAAATCATCCGTATGCGTTCCAATATCAGCGAAAAACGCATCGAAATCGACCTCACCAAAGCAGTTGAGTACAACGAGTCCGCAGGTTGGGGCAACTACCCGATGGGCGTCATTCGCCTCTTGCAAATGACCAAAATGCCCATAAAGGGTGTAGATATTTTATTTGATTCTACATTACCTGTCGGGTCGGGCTTATCTTCATCGGCAGCCATCGAGGTATTGACAGGATATGTCCTGATGACACTTGCAGGATACGAAGTCGATAGAGTCGCTATGGCACTGCTTTGTCAGAAAGCAGAAAATGAATTTGTAGGGGTCAATTGTGGTATCATGGACCAATTCGCCGTAGCGATGGGCAAGGCGCAACACGCCATTCAACTCAATTGCCAAACACTTGATTACCAACACATTCCATTCAATATAGAAGGCTTCAAAATCGTCATTATGAACTCCAATAAAGAACGCGAACTCGCCGCTTCTGCCTACAACGAACGTCGTGCATCTTGCGAAAAAGCCCTTGCGCTCATCCGTGAAAAACACGATGTTCCCAATCTCTGTGAAGCCGAATTCCCAATGATAATGGAGTGTGTGAAAGACCCGGTTTTACTCTCTCGCGCACGTCATGTTTGGTGGGAAAATCAATACGTACACGAAGCCATCGAAGCTCTCCAAGATGGTGATTGGCAGACGCTCGGCGAAAGTATGGATGCCTCACACCTCTCCCTCACCAATGATTACGAAGTCAGTTGTGATGAATTGGATTTTCTGGTAGATGCAGCACGTTCGGTGACAGGTTGTGTAGGTGCGCGTATGACGGGTGCAGGCTTTGGCGGCTGTGTGGTCGCGCTTGTACATGAGGAGGCTATCAATGATTTTGCAGAATATGTCAAAAAGCAATATCACAAATCCACCAATCTCGACACCGACATCTATGTATGTGAAATCGTAAATGGTGTAGAGGAGCGATAGACGGTGGACGGACGCCTTCGGCTTGACAGTAGACGACTGACGGTAAAAACAATGTTTCGCGGAAGCGAAACAACTCCCTCTACAATCTTGGAGAGGGTTGGGGTGAGGTTGATACAACATTTCCCGTTAAAAGCCTGTTAATTACAGGGCATTTGAACGTAAAAAACCGTACTTTTGCATCCTTTTT
>JAHDEO010000032.1:0-24840 GCA_020628725.1 Saprospiraceae bacterium | reverse complement strand
AATTCACTCATTCAACATTCACTCATTCACTCATTAATACATGGAATATTTAGTAATAGCCGGTCAGTTAATATTGAGTTTGTCGATACTCGTTGTGTTACACGAATGGGGGCACTTTTTCCCTGCTCGTTTGTTTGGCACACGAGTGGAGAAATTTTATTTGTTTTTTAACCCGTGGTTTTCTTTATTTAAAAAGAAAATTGGGGAAACAGAATATGGTATTGGCTGGTTACCGCTTGGCGGATATGTCAAAATCGCGGGGATGATGGACGAGAGTTTTGACAAAGAACAACTCGCACAAGAACCCCAACCCTGGGAATTTCGCTCCAAACCTGCTTGGCAACGTCTTATTATTATGATTGGCGGTGTTACGGTCAATTTTATTTTGGGTTTTCTCCTATGGGGAATGGTTTTATTCATTTGGGGAGAAAAATATCTGCCAAATGAAAGTGTAAGCTACGGTATTTATGTAGATGAATTGGGGGAAGAAATGGGCTTGCAGAATGGCGATAAAATCGTTTCTATCGGTGGAAAACCCTTTGAAGATTTCGGAGCTTTACGCAAGGAAATCGTTTTCAACGAAGCGAATACCATGACCGTTGAACGTAAAGGACAACAAGTCACGCTCGATATAGACGAACAATATGTTAGTAAATTGGCGGGTTATCGTGGATTTTTTGCTACACCACGTCATCCTTTTGTCGTAGGTAAAGTCCTTAAAGACAATCCGGCTGATAAAAGTGGCATTGAAGAAGGTGACTCCATCATCGGCTTCAACGATATGGAAATCGCTTACTTCGACCAATTTAAAAATCAAGCCAATATCCACCGCGACGAAACTATAAAAGTCAAATTCATACGCGACGGCAAAACATGGGTCGAGGATGTCAGACTGGATTCTTGTGGACGTATGGGTGTTATGCCTTACGGTTCAGACCGTTACCTTGATTTCGGTATGGAAAAATACGCCCTCGGTCCGGCAATGGCGGCAGGGTTCAAAAAAGGTTGGGATTTCCTCGCGGCTAATGTTAAAGGCTTCGGCATGATGTTTACCGGAAAAATCAAAGCATCTGAAAGTCTCGGTGGTTTTGGTACTATTGCCAACCTCTTCCCTTCTACATGGGATTGGGGACAATTTTGGAAAATTACGGCGATACTGTCGCTTATCTTAGCATTTATGAACATTCTCCCTATTCCTATTTTGGATGGTGGTCATGTGATGTTTTTGCTGTATGAAATGGTGGTCGGGCGTCCGCCAAGCCAGCGTTTTATGGAAATTTCGATGAATATCGGCTTGTTTTTAATTATGGGCTTATTGCTCTACGCTAATGGAATGGATGTCGTTCGTGCATGGACAGGCGGTGGAGCAGCAGCGTGTTAATTAATTTATAATTGAAAATGGAGAATTGAGAATGATTTATCGTATTCATTCTCCATTCTCCATTTTCCATTCTCAATTATCTTGAACTTTTTTGAATTATACGAACTCCCAATACGTTTTCTATTGGATGAGCATGAGGTGAAACGAAAGTTTTACCAATTGAGTAAAAAATATCACCCTGATTTTTACACCCTCGAATCTGAAGCAAAGCAAGCGGAAATATTGGAGCTTTCAACCCTTACGAATGAAGGTTATCAAATATTATCGGATGCCGACAAGCGGATGAAATACATTCTATCCCTGAAAAATATATTGGACGAAGAAGGCAAAGCGCAAATTCCACAGGACTTTTTAATGGAAATGATGGACGTGAACGAAGCATTGATGGAGTTAGAATTTGATTTTGACGAAACACAGTTTACTCAATTAAAAAATACACTTCGCGAAAAAGAAAACGCTTTATACGAAACCATTCGCCCGATACTCGAAAATTATGAGGACGGCACGACACCGGATTCAGAACTAAAAAAAATCAAAGAATATTACTACAAAAAACGCTATCTATTGCGAATTCAAGAAAATTTAAATAAATTTGCAGCCCGATAAAAAAGAACTACCATGCCTGAGTGGCGGAATTGGTAGACGCGCTGGATTCAAAATCCAGTTCTCGCAAGAGAGTGCGGGTTCGATTCCCGCCTCAGGTACACTGATAATCAGTAACTTATAAAGCCTCGTGCATCGCACGGGGCTTTTTTAGTGTTTGTAAAATTAGATGCCCAAAACCTACCCTCCACTCACAGGCGGTATCAATACAACTTCATCTTTCTCAGAGAGTTGTACATCATCCTTAGCATATTCTTGATTGACAGCAATAGCCAATGAAGCCAAACCCGCCAAGCGCGGATACGCCTCGCCAAGTGCCACACGAAGGTCGCTCACAGAAGCATTTTCTTTGAGATTCAGTTCCAATTCATGTGTACCCACGATGTCGCGGGTGATACCAAAAGCCATTATTTTAATGTGCATAGTCGAGTTGCGAGTTACGGGTTACGAGTTACTAATTCCACTCAAATGTATTGACCATGTGAATAATATCACGCTTCACAAATTCGATAATAGGAGCCATTGAGTCCGCATTTGGCGAAGTATTAAAATAGAGTGAACCGCGCAAAAAATGCTCTGTACTATCCGTCACATAAAACTGAAACGGAGATGCTACTTCTCCCTCAATTTCAAAAATTGTACTGCTCACACCATTCGGTTTACGTATATGGTAATCGTCGATATAATCGGCACGAACATTGTGCTTATGAGCCAACTTGTAAGTATCGTCGATAAGTTTGTCAAGTTTATTCTTTCCAATTTCACGATAGCTACAGTGAATTTTACCCGACAAGGACGGAATTATCATGTCAAACCAACATTCTGATTCCGGTTTTTCATCAAAAAACAGGGTGTCTTGCACCACTTTCGCATAAGCAGGCTTCTCGAATGTAAAGTCACAATAACTTTCACTGAAACGATTGTATTTTTTTTCAGGATAATTAACTTTGGGGTACGCGCGCGGTTTGGGCGTATAGTCTGCTTCTCCACAAGCAACCATCCCGATAGCTATCGGGACAAAAAAAAGTAAGAAAAAACCGTTTTTAACTATATATGTCATTGACAATCTTGATTTTATTTTATAATTTGAGTAAATATAAACATTCAAAATTCAAAATTAATTCATTCGAAATTAATCACTAAGAAGGCATGAATTACATTTACAATACACCACGTTACACCGCGCAGTTTGTTTACGAAAAACGCATTCCGATTATTGCGTGCTTGCTGTTTATTCTCATTTATTATCCCTTACATTATTGGTACAATAATACAGGTTTTTGGTATTCTTTAGGTTGGAATTCTATGACAAAAACTTATGTCTGTGAATTGCAAGTCATCAATGGCGTCATCCGACAGCCGTTGAGTACCTTTACCAATATTTTCTACCTCTTTTTTGGTGTCGAAATGATTGTCAATTCGTATACCGATTATCACAAAAATCAAGGACACCCAAATCTGCTGATTGCTAATTTTCAGTATAGCTTGATGTTTGGTTTATGCTTATTGGTCTTGTTTTTTGGGAGTACGCTCTACCATGCGTCGGTGGTTGACTTATTCGCACAATTGGATATGGCGGGGGTGTTTGCTTGTGCTTTATTTCCATTATTATTCACCTTGCATAAGCTCTATGCGGCACGTTTTTACAATAATAAACCCTATTTCAGCATGATGGGTTCAATGCTTGTTGTCGTCATATTTTTTCTGCTCCAAGGTATGCTAACTTCATATTATTGGCAAGACACATCAGCATATTATATCTTACCGATGTTATATTTTACCCTTATTGGTGCTACGGGCTATCACAACCTATACTACGTACAAAAAAGTGAGCGCAACAATTTGTTTATCAGCCTATTATTTACCTTCCTTGCGATTTTCTTATACTTTTATGATTGGTATTATTGTGATGAAATGAGCTATTTCCAACCTCATGCGTTTTGGCATATTTTCTCGGCATTATCTATGTATTATTTTTATACCTTCCTTCGCAGTGAACATAATGCTACGATGAAACCTTGACAAGTTCAAGTATCAAGTTCAAGCGCAAGTTCAAGTTCATTTTACAAAAACATAACGGCACAAAATCTTTGATTTTGTGCCGTTCGTTTTATAAAACCGTCAAGCGAAGCATCCGTCTATCGTTAGCCGTCTACCGCGAGTTTCGCTCCTGCTAATTCACTGTAAGCGTGGTCATCTCCTGCGGCTTTGGCGACTTTCATACCTTCTTCATATGTTGAAATAGCCGTTGGAATATCGCCTCGCTCCTCATACAATTTACCCAAATGATAATACAAGCCTACATACTGCGGCTCATGTTCGGCTATCATCAGGTAATGCTTTAAGGCTTCGTCCGAATCACCTGCTTTTTCATATTCTTTAGCTATCGCAAAGGTGATAAATGAATCCCCCGGCGCATCCGCTAATAAACTTTTCAACTGCTCTAATCTATCCATTATGTGATTTTTGATTTTTGATTTTTGATTGCATTTTGCTTCTAAAAATTCCTATTGAGCAAAAACCAATCAAGAATCAAAAATCACCGAATCAAAAATCAATTAACTTTCCCCTCTCTCACTCCATTTGAATACTTCAAAATATAAGCCGTCGGGAAGCCTTGCGATTTGACAGCATTGAGAACAGCTTGTGCTTCGCCCAATGTACCATAATCACCCATCATTACACGATTCACACCTGTTCCGGTTTCTTCAAGTCTCACCGAGCCGAGCGAGATAACACTTGAAAATTGATTCGGGTCATAATTGCGAACCGCTGCCAATTGGATACGATAATCCGTACCGCCAACTACAACAGGCGCACTTGTCACCACAGGACTGCTCGAAATAACAGTTGGGCTACTTGAAATGACCGTAGGACTACTCGTAGTCGTTACAGGTGTCGAGCTAATTATTGTACCTTCTGAATATGAACGAGTAGTAGGTTGTGAATCCACGATAATCGTACCGCCAAGCGTACCGGGCTGATAGTCAGAAAGCGGAACAAAGGTGCGTTCATCCATTTTCATATGGTATCTGCCGTCAAGCAGCACGATACTTTCACGCTCAAATGAATTGAGTTTGGCATAAATCGGTAATTTTTCCATATCCGTCATACCACCACCACCGCCGGTAGTAGTTGTCGTAGATGACGAACTGCTTGATACGACGGTTGTACTGTAATTTGTGCCGATATTGAGCAGTTTCGCTTCATTTACCTGACGAACAAAGGCGTCTTTGTATCCCATACTTTGCAGCGTCTTTTTATAATCATCTGCAATACTTTTTTCGGAAAAATTTCCGCTAACTAATTTAATTCTCCCTTCAGAGGCGTCTACTTGCACCATACCAACTTGTTGCAATTTGTCCCAATTGATTTTGTCCTTGTACAAGTACGAAGCAAATTGCACCGTATACAACTTATTTTCAGTCACATATCCACCTGAAATAAAAGCATCTTTAAAGCCTCTCGACTTGACTTTCTTCAATACTGCATTCGCTTTTGACTTGCTGGTGTACGTACCCAACATCACACGCAACATACCGTTTTGGGCATCTACTGTATAGAGATAACCGTAACTTTTAACTTTCGTGTAGCGTTTCATATCGGGTTGGTTCGATGCGCCAAGTTGAATAGCGTATAAAGTTTCTTTTGCTGCTTCATTATCATTGGATGCCCAACAAAAAGTACTCATTAGCAGACTTAACATTAAGATTGTCAATCTCATATTTAACTCAAGTTACGAGTTACGGGTTACAAGTTGCAAGTTATAATGTTACTTAAATTGAAAACTTGGAACTTGTAGACCGTATCCCGGATGATTTATTTTTTTCTGATAAAATCAAAATTCATACCTTACTCCTCTATTGGAATTTGTCCTGATAAGCCATACGGAATGAATTTTGGAATTTCACTTTTAGTAACGAGAAAAAAATAAGTTGGACAATCTGATGTGATTATTTTGTTCTTAGTTTTCTTCTTGGAAATGGGAGTTATGTGGATATAATGACCATTTTGAAGGAGGAAAATAAGAGCAAAAGAAGCCGCCAGTTGTTCAAGTTATTATTTTCTCGTTACTTAATATCAATAATTTGACTTTATTTTTTACGCAAAATAACGACTTTTATATGAATTTATTATAAAAAAATGAAAATATGTAATTCGGGTTACGAGTTGCGGGTTAGCGAGTTACGAATTGGTCAAAATGCATATCAAAAATGGGCGATATTAAGGCTATGAGTTCATCATTCACAATTTTGCAAAGCGACAACAAAATATTAACTTTGTGATACGAGTACAAATCACAAACCATTTAAACTTAAACTTCGATTTAAACTTAAACTTAATTATGCAAGACCGCGTCATATTAGAAGGAAAAAAATTCAAATTCACCATTGACCGACTTTGCCACCAACTTGTTGAAAATCATGGTGATTTTAGCAATTCTTGCCTAATAGGAGTGCAGCCGCGCGGCGTGCTTTTTTCTAATCATATTTACAAAAAGTTAACAAAAATACTGGGCGTACAGTCCATTCACTACGGTAAATTGGACGTGACCTTTTATCGCGACGATTTCAGAACGCGTGATAAACCACTTGCAGCCAATACCACCGAAATGGACTTTCTCGTAGACGGGCAAAAGGTGATTTTAGTGGATGATGTCTTATATACAGGGCGAACTATTCGCGCTGCCCTCGACGCCCTTCAACACTACGGACGTCCCGATAAGGTAGAATTACTCTCGCTCGTAGATCGTCGATTTAATCGACATTTACCTATTCAATCCGATTATACAGGTATCACGGTAGATGCGGTGGACGAGGCTTATGTCGCGGTCAATTGGGCAAAAAAAACAAACGGTAATCATAAAATATTTCTATATCCAAAGAAAATAGACGAGAGACAAGAGACAAGAGACGAGAGAAAATAGTTTACAATCTCTCGTCTCTTGTCTCAAGTCTCTCGTCTCAAGTCTCATATGTTAAGTACCAAGCATTTACTCGGCATCAAATACATTACCCGCGAAGATATTGAGTTGATTCTCGATACGGCGAAGGAATTCAAAGAGGTTATTAATCGTCCGATTAAGAAAGTCCCTTCTTTACGCGATATTACGGTAGCGAATCTGTTTTTTGAAAATTCGACGCGTACTCGCATTTCATTTGAACTTGCCGAAAAACGCCTCTCTGCCGATACGGTCAATTTTTCTGCTTCCTCATCTTCCGTAAAAAAAGGGGAAACGCTACTTGATACCGTCAATAATATCTTGTCGATGAAAGTCGATATGGTCGTAATGCGTCATCCTGCACCCGGCGCACACGTATTTCTCTCGCGACATATCGACGCCAATATTATCAATGCCGGTGATGGCACACATGAACACCCCACGCAAGCTCTACTTGACGCCTATTCCATGCAAGAAGCGATTGGTGATTTGGAAGGAAAAAACATAGCGATATTTGGTGATATTTTGCATTCGCGGGTGGCATTGAGCAATATTTTTTGTTTGCAAAAGTTGGGTGCTCATGTACGTGTATGCGGACCGCCTACGCTCATCCCGCGACACATTGAAAGCCTTGGCGTTCAGGTAAGTTATGATGTAAAAGATACGCTACAATGGTGTGATGTCGCCAATATTCTTCGCATTCAACTAGAACGTCAAGACATCAAATATTTCCCTTCCCTCCGTGAATACGCTCAACATTTCGGTATCAATCGCGAATTGCTCGACAGCGTAAAAAAAGACATCGTCATCATGCATCCCGGACCTATCAATCGCGGTGTAGAAATCACGAGCGATGTCGCTGATTCCAAGCAATCTATTATTCTCCAACAAGTGGAAAATGGCGTAGCGGTACGTATGGCGGTGCTGTTTCTGCTGGCGCAGAAACGTTGACGTATTGACGTGTGGGTGTACTGATGTGCTGACGTATGTATTTGAATAACGAAAATACCACGACACTACCGCACTCTGACGAACATCTCATCGTTATTATCATCGAATTGGCAAGGAATGATGAGTTCTCCTTTTTTATTGATGTAGCCCCATTTACCGTTCATTTTTACGGCTGCGAGTCCTTCAGAAAATGGACGAGTATCTTCAAAACGTGGTGCAATAACCATCCCTTTACGATGATGAATATAGCCCCATTCTCCATCTACCTTTACGGCTGCCAAGCCTTCTGAAAACCCCTGTACATCGTCGAATCTGGGCTTGCGTTTAATAGTGCCGGTCTTGGTGGCGATACCGTATTTTTCATCGCCGATTTTGTAGAATACACGATTTTTGTAGAGCGTACCGAGCGCATCATAACGCGCCGAAGTGAGGGTTTTTCCGCGTTTATTTTTGATACCTATTTTATCATTTTCATAAAAATAAACGTAGTCTTGTTTTTTGAGAATAAGGTGATTGAGAAAAGGTTTATCAACTTTTTCACCTTTTTTATCAATGAAAAAAATGCGCCCTTCGGCATCTTGTACAGAGCCGATACCTTTGTAATAATCAAAGGCTTGTGCATATTCAATGGGAATCACAATTTCTCCCGATTTGTTGATATAGCCGGCTTTACCGTCCATTTCAACCATACTCAAACCCTCTGAAAAACTGAATGTGTAATCGTATTGAAAAGGTATCACCAACTGATTTTGCGGATTGATGTAGCCGTATTTTTCGCCCTTTTTTACAGCAGCCAAGCCTTCCCAAAACCAATTGGCGTAATCATATTGCGGTTCAATGACCGTGCGTCCTGATTTGTCGATGTAACCCCATTTGCCATCCACCATGACGGGTGCGAGGTTTTCGCTGAAAGAAAAGGCTTCTTCGTATTGTGGATCTGCAATATACTTGCCTTCATCGGTGATAAAGCCAAATTTACCGTCTTTTTTCACGAGTGCAATACGGTTTTGAGCAAAGGAAACGCCGGAAAGCGTTATTGAGATTAAGAATAAGAAAACTGTTTTGTGCATTGTTCTATCTTTTTCATTCAAGAAACGATATAAACAAGGCAAATGTTATTCCGAAATGATGGGTGGTGATAATTCCTTGATTTTCATATATCAAAGTTACGGGATTTTGTTGGTTAAATCATATTTTTTCGTTTTTCCTTCATGCAACTGCTGAATGGACTCCTCCAATCTTGCTTTATTTTTCGCTGTGGAAAAAAGGTATTCGGTTTCATCTAAATTGTTTTCATTCAATGACTTATACGTTGACATTGACATGAGAACAATACCGTCATCTTCGTGATTATTTCGTGGAATTACAATTATTTCATTGGATTGGCTGATTAAATCAAAGTAGTATTTCATCTTTGATTTAAGTGTAGGTGTAGTGATTGTTTTCATACAAACAAAAATACGTTTTTTTATTCAAAAAAATAACCAAAACAAATAATTGCAAAAACAACAAATTTGCTTTAAATTTGTATCATGTCAAACAACGAAAACTACATCAAAGGGCGCGGCGCACAAATTAACCCAGCCAATCCATATCATAAAGTGATTTACGATAAAAACCCTTTCCCGGACGCAGATGAAGAACGCAAATTAGCCACTCAATTCATCAATGTACAGGCGAAAACGATTATCAATAAAGTCAAAAGTCCTGACATTCCGGGTGCGTATTCGATGAATCCATATCAGGGTTGCGAACATGGTTGTGTGTATTGTTATGCGCGGAATACGCATCCGTATTGGGGCTATAGCGCAGGTTTGGATTTTGAGCAAAAAATATTGGTGAAGCACGATGCGCCGAAGCTGTTGCGGAAGCGTTTGCAATCGAAAAATTGGGTTGTATCGCCGATTATGTTTTCGGGAAATACAGACTGCTACCAACCTGCTGAAAAGAAATTTGAATTGACCAGAAAGATGCTTGAAGTCTTGTGGGAATTTCGGCATCCGGTGAGTATGATTACAAAAAATTCATTGATATTGAGAGATTTAGATATTCTCAAAAAAATGGCAGCGCACGACCTCGTACACATCTCCATCACGCTCACTACGCTCAATGAAGACCTCCGCAGCCGCCTCGAACCCCGCACCGCCACCGCCACCCAACGCCTCAAAACCATCGAAACTCTCGCCGCCGAAGGCATCCCCGTCAACGTAATGATGGCACCTATAATTCCGGGCTTGAACGACCACGAAATCCTCAAAATGGCGGAAACCGTCTCCAAACTCGGGGCAGGCTCTATCGCGCATACAGTGGTGCGTTTGGATGGAGATATTGCGGAGATTTTTACGGATTGGTTGGAGCGAAATTTCCCGGATAGGAAGGATAAAGTGTTGAATAAAATCCGCTCCTGTCATGCAGGCGAATTGGGCGATAACCGCTACGGCAAACGCATGTCGGGCGATGGGCAAATTGCGGAAATGATTAGCGCACAGATGAAGTTGGCACGTCAGCGATTTTTTAAAAACAAAAAATTGCCTCCATACAATCTTGACCTGTATGAAGATAGGCGAAACCCGCAGATGAAACTGTTTTAAGTTCAAGTACAAGAATCAATCCCGTACAGTTGTCGGGAAAGTTCAAGCTAAGGGATTTGGCTAAGCCAAATTTCATCTCGTTGTACGGACAGGTCGCGACCTGTCCTGTAAAAAAGGGCAGCGCCTCAAAGAAGCACTGCCCGGATATAAAACGGATATTGAAGCCAAAGGTTAGGGAAGGGGAAATAAGTTTAAGTTTAAGTCGAAGATTAAGTTTAAAAGTTAATTTGGCTTCGCCAAATCTATAATTGAACTTGATACTTGCGCTTGCACTTTAGAATCCGATTCTGCCAAATTTGTATCTACGCCCCCACTCGCCATAAATAATCATCTCGTTTTCAGACACTTGTCGGCATACCATAGGTCGAATGATAACTCCGGATTCTCTGTTTCTAAAAAGGTCTTTCATATCTACTGTACCGTCTGCATTGACGGTTGCTAACATCACATTACCACGTCTGCTGATTCTTTCATTGAAGACAAAATATATTTTGTCACTAACTACTGCCTGCGAAAAAGAACTATACATGGGATTGGTAGACCGCTGCCATTTGGGAATAAAGGTACTCCACTCAATCGTACCGTCAGGATTTATGTTAACGGCAATGATGTCATTATAATTGTATTGATAATTATAATATAATTGTCCGGTATTAAAATCGCGTTGCGTATTGGTCGTTACAAAGAACTGTTCAGCAATCAATACTGCCCCTCCGTCCGTTCGCAATACGATATCTCGCATATTGAAATCGTAGACCTCTCCGCCTCTTTCTGCGCGACGTTCGCGCATAAAATTGCTCATGAAATCCACGCTAAATGCCTTTGTATTGGCGCGCGATACTTCCTTCGTTTCTTTATCAATCGCTAAGAAAAAAGCTCCTTTGAACCCTTGCGAATTACGTTCAGAATAGAAGCCTGAACAGACGATATCATTGGTTCGACGGTCTAATCTGAAGGTAATATCCGTGATGAATTTATCTTCCAAATAGAGGTCGTACTCCTTGCGTTCTTCGCCTTCTCTTAAGGCAATAATCTTGTATTTATAATTAGCTTTTCCGCGTACTCTGTTGCGAATTCGATTGTCATAAATCTTTGCCAAAATATATACATTGCCGTCATTATCAACTTCTATTTGACGGTGTTCGTATAAATTTTCGTCGTAAGGTAGCGTCACTTTTTCACGCCAGACCTTCTCAAATTTATCGTCTAAAACTTTGACAGTGAATCTATTAGAAGCAGCGTCAGCTCCTAAAGTCAAATTTCTGGTATCAGGTGCTTCACTAAAAAATATGACCGCCTTACTGCTATCCGGTGAAGGCGCGTAATCAAATTTCCCCTGCAAATTTCTTGACTTGGATGTGCTGGTAGCCAACGACAGTCCTTGACCTACCAACTCGCCGGTGTGTTTGTCAACTTCCTGATAAAATAAGATGTGTTTCTGTTCTTTTGGACGGTACTGCGTAAAGGTAATAAATAATTTGTTATTATATTCAAAAAAATCTTGAAAAAAAACGTTGTTCTTTTCGATTTCCTTGACCCTTCGGCTGTATTGGAGTTTCATATCGGGTGAATAATGTTCGACAATTGCCGCAGGACTGCCCCGACGTTGCGCGCCCCTACGCAACACGTAAATACCATCGGCATCTTCAGCAATAAGTCTCGAAATATATTCACTATTCTTATGGGTGTGTGAGCTGCCCCAGTGAATATCTTGAGCAGACAGGGTACAGGATAGTATACCCATTAAAAAGACAAAAAGTTGTTTCATGTGAATAAAGATAAAGATGATTCTCCACGTTCTTGATGCGTTGTACCTTATCTATATTAGTTTGAATAAAGAACAACGAATTTTAATCGTCACAAATAGTGAAAGAATCTACGTCAACTAATAATGTAAATTTGCGTATATAGCTAAATAATTAATTATTAGGCTCTTATATAGAGTTTAAATTTTTAAACAGTTAATACACTGCACAAAATTGAACTGTTTGTTCAGTTATTAATGGATAATAATCCACAGTATATTTTTGAAAGAATATCAATGGTGTATACATTGAATATAGCAAGTTGTATGCCCATTTTTACAATATTCTGTCGCCTGTGGACAATAACTAACAGATTCATCCAAAAACAAAAATTATGATTATGAGACTTTATTCTGAAATAATTTGTAAGGAGCTAAATAGTCTTTTTTCACTACTCTTCGTTGGTCAAATAATCATTATGCGACGGCATAACTCATATTTGGCCGCCTTGATTAGCAAAAAAATCCTTATTCCCATCCATTACAAATTATTTCATCATAAAGTCTATTTAAATTATGAAAAACGATAAAAAATGAGTCAGCTTATCAAAACACCTGTAACAAATTTGACGATAGATGTTCAATCAGAATTAGATGTATTGGATATGAATCAAATCTTTCAATCAGCAACAGAAAACCTCGAAGAACAGATAGACAAAAGTCGGGCAATGATTAGAGTTGCTGCCCTACCGGATATTAAAGGGTATAAAAATGAAATGATTGCGCTCGTACAGCACCTACTTTCCAATGCTATCAAACGCAAAAAAGACGGCGTTTCCGCCATCATCATGGTAACTGCGGAGCAGAACGAATCAGAGGATATTATTCATTTTAGGGATAATGGTATAGACCTCGATGAAGGTGTAGTCTTGGAAGACTGCCAGAAAATAGTTGATTTACACAGAGGAAAAATGTGGGCTACTGCCCAACCCGGTGCAGGTGCGATTTTTTCTTTTAGTATTCCATTGACGTAGTATGACGTCACTTTCGGACAATATCTAACCTAATTCCACAATCGTCACGCCATCCCCTGCCCCTTGGGGGTCGCCGTGGCGGATGCTTTGTACAGCTTTATACTCGCGTAATTTCTGTTTGACAGCGCGGCGAAGGATGCCGTCGCCTTTCCCGTGAATGATTTCCAATCTGGAACCGTTGGCGATAAGTGCCTCATCTACAAAGGCTTCTACATGTTGGATGGCTTCATCGCGGCGCATACCTCGCAGGTCAAGTTTGCTGACAAAATTGGCGGTAGTGACGATAGTATCCATGTTGATCTTGCCTTTTACGGGCGCAGTCACGGGCGCACCTGCCTTTTGCAAATCGCGTAATTTGACCGTCATTCGCAATTGACCGATGACGATAATGGCGTTTTTCTTATTGATGGTTTCGACGGTTGCAATGTCGCCACCGGTCTTAAATCGCACAAAATCACCGACCTGAATTGGTGTGTCATCTTTCTTATTTTTTTCGGGTTTGTGATAAATATCTTCGTGTAAATTATACACCTCTTTGCTAATATCTTCGCGTTCGGTGCGGTTAGTTTGGAGAGCAGCTTTCGCTTTTTCGAGGTTTTGTTCTTGTCTGATTTCGCGGATGCGTTTTTCGAGTTCTTTGTTGATTTGGGCTTTATCTTGGAGGGCATTTTGTTTGATGTCGAGTTTGAGTTTGCGGCGGCGATATTCGAGTTCGCCGTTCATGCGTTCGTAGTTTTTGACCAATTTGTCAAAATGCTCCTGTTGTGCTTCTATCTTTGCTAATTTTTCTTCTAAATCCTGCTTTTCTCTTTGCAAATCAACAATTAATTCATCAATCGCTTTTTCATTTTTACCTGTTTTGTGCTTGGCATATTTCAAAATTTTCTTATCCAAACCACTTTTTCCTGCAATTTCAAAAGCATAGGAACTACCCGGTTTTCCAACGGTCAGTTCATACGTCGGCGACAGATTTTCCATATCGAATTTCATGCTGCCATTGACGATGCCTTTATTTTTGTAGGCAAAAATTTTCAGATTAGAATAGTGTGTCGTAATCAGTCCGAATATTTTTCTGTAATTTAATTCTCGGAGAATTGCCTCCGCAATCGCTCCACCGATTTTCGGGTCTGTACCACTTCCAAATTCATCAATCAGTACAAGTGTATTTTCATCCGCTTTATCCAAAAATAATTTCATATTTCGGAGACGGGAACTGTACGTACTCAATTCATCTTCAAGTGATTGTTGATCACCAATGTCGATAAACAGCTTTTCAAAAACACCCATTTCCGAGCCTTCATCTACGGGAACTAACATTCCTGCTTGTAGCATCAATTGCATCAAACCAAGCGATTTCAGAGCAATAGATTTACCACCTGCATTGGGTCCGCTCAATACCAAAATACGATTATTATGGAGCAAAGTCAGCGTAAACGGCACAGTGGTTTTCCCTTCTTTTTTATTTTTCAAAAATAATAAAGGATGAAAACCATTGCGGATCCCAATAAAAGGTTCGGATTTGAGTGTGGGTTTTACGGCGTCGAGGTCGGCAGCGAGGCGAGATTTGGCACGTATCACATCGTAACGTGCGATGATGGTGTGGTATTCTTTGATTAGCGGAAGGTAAGGTTGGAGGCTTTCAGTGAGGTCGCGGAGAATGCGGTAAATCTCGCGTTTTTCTTCATTTTCAAGGTCAAATATATCATTGTTGATTTGAATAACTCCTTCGGGTTCGATAAAAGCAGTTTTTCCCGTAGCCGATTCGTCGTGAATGATACCGCGAATTTTGCGTTTATTTTCGATGGGCGCAGAAAGGACGCGCCTGCCATTTCGGAAACTTTCGACGGTATCTTTGAGCCAACCTTTAGATTTATATTCATTGATAAGAGCGCGAAAGAGTTTGTCGAGTTCTTTTCGTTTGGAAATTTGAAGGCGGCGAATACGCAGCAATTCCGGCGAAGCATCAGACTTGATTTTACCGTCTTCGTCCACCACACGGTCTATCGAATAGAGCAATTCTTCATTAAAATGAATATTGCGAATGATGTCGTATAATGTGGGGTACAACTCAATTTTATCTTTTTTGAAATATTGAAAAATACGATAAATAATGCGAATCGTATCCGCTACACGCTTGAGTTGCGCCTCGCTCATCACGAATCCCGCTACTTCGAGCATCCGCATTTCTTCGCTCAAATCCTCGTATGCGCTAATCGGAAAATGGTGGTTTTCTTCCGTAGCGGTCTTGTATTGCGCGACCTCGTTGAGTAGGCGGTCAATCATGAATTTTTGGGTGTGGAGTTGAATTTTGGCGATGCGTTCTCTGCCGGGTTCGCCCAAGCATTTTTCTATCAATATCGCCTTTATTTTATCAAATTCGAGTTTCTCGTAAACGTCGTTCGGTGCCAGTATCATTCGTCAAATTTTGTATCATACTCGTACAGGCGATTTTAATTGCCATGTGTTCTGTTTGACATGGCGACTGAAGTCGCCTGTACGGTTTTTTTCAAAGATAATCTATTCAGGGCTAAATTGCCATTTCACGCATGACATAATGAAAAAAATGGGCAGAAAGTTCGCAATGTACGTAAAAATATTGCCTTTAAAATTCATAACTCAAGGCAATTATATTATACAGTTGGTAAAGGCTATGCTTTGAAAAATGTCTTGTCATTCCTGCTTCGGCAACTATGTTAAAATTTCCCACAAAACAAAACTTCATTTGAATATCAAATCTAACACCAAAATTATTGTATTTATTAACGTCCGTGACCTCTTCCCAAGGTGTTCCGTTCGGAAGAAGTATAGAGAACAGGTGCACTATCTCGCCTCCGTCACGATAGCTAACGCCCGCTTTGCTTAATACTCTCAACCTGCTGATTATAAATTGTTTATACCAACTTAAAGAAAAGTCATTGAATCCACGTTGTATGATTTGCCCCCGGTCATTATTGGGTGAAAATGGGACATAAGCTAACCACATATTTTTATAATCAATTGATAATCCACCCGTTTTGGTAATTAGTCTTGAGTATCCCAAATAGGTAGGAGGCGGTATGCGGGGTTTCCCTATGATAACTGTGTGAAATTTATAAGGTGTTTCGTCAAAATAATATGTTGCAGGTATACCTATCCTTATTTCATTTTTCTTCTGTGCTTGTATCTGAATACAAAAACACAAAAAAGCGATTAGTGTCAATAGTATTCTCATAGTTTAGTTTTTTGTAATTTTTTATTGCACTAAAAATCAATTCATCATAAAATCTAAAATAGCGCATTTTAAAGACGAATTAGCCATGAAAAAAATTGTACAAAAACACAACCTAATCCTATTTTCCTCCGTAAAAGTAAATGGAGCATCAGACAATATTAAAACGAACCTTCATGCTGTGAATTCTGCTCATTAATTTTTTAAAAAGATAAACACATGATGAGAAAATTTACTTTTGTTTTGGTCTTCGTTAGTACGGCATTTCTACTGGCAGCGCAGTCAGAAGTGGACAAACGCATCGTCCAATCATTTTCTACGAAAGGTATCAGTACGATTATTGTGAAAATTGACGGTGAGATTGAATTTAAAACATGGAAGCATCCAAGAGTATCGGTGCAGACAAGCCTTATTCCTGTCAATGCCAAATACCGCGCCGTAGAAATTCTTGCCGAAACAGGCGATTACGACATCCTGACTGCTGATGGAAGTGACAAAATGTTACTTTACGACAACCCGAATGCTGAATACATTTACTTTAAAGGAGAGCGACAAACAATGGATATTAAATACACGATTCATGTACCGGAAGGTGTGCGTGTGATTGATGTTTATCGGAATAATTTACTTGCCTATGGCAGTAAATAGTTCATAGTTTTTGGTTCATAGTTCATAGTTATTTCGCAATCAAACTATGAACTATGAACTGCCAACTATTAACTACTACATAAATCCTTGTGCTTTCATCCAATCATCATTGTAGACCGAACTAAGGTATTTACTACCATGATCGCAGCCGATAATGACCACATTATCAGTGGAATGCCAATCATGCTTTTGCTTGAGAGCCTGTAGAGCCGCACCTGAGGAATAACCTAAAAACAGCCCTTCGCGCGCTGCACATTCGCGTAGTGTGAGCGCGGCATCGCGGTCATTGACTTTGATAAAATAGTCGATGACATCAAAATCTACATTGCCCGGAATGATGGTTTTGCCCACACCTTCCATCTTATAGGAACTGATTTCGTTTTCGTCGAAAATGCCCGTTTCGTGGTATTTTTTCAATACAGAACCTACCGCATCTACACCAACTATTTCCACATTTGGATTTTGCTCTTTTAGAAATCGCGCTGTACCGCTAATCGTGCCGCCCGTGCCTACTGCCGCTACCAAATGGGTGATTTTGCCTTCGGTTTGTTGCCAGATTTCCGGTCCGGTGGAATGGTAATGTGCGTGAATGTTATCAGGATTAAAATTCTGATTGGTGTAGTAAGCGTTGGGAATTTCTTCGGCGAGGCGGAGAGCTTGTTGGTAGTATGAGCGTGGGTCGTCGGGTTTCACTTTAGCCGGACAGAGTACCACCTCTGCCCCCATCGCTTTGAGGGCGTTTATCTTTTCTTGAGAGGCTTTATCTGCCACCGTCAACACACAGCGATAACCGCGCATAGCACATATCATAGCCAATGCAAATCCCGTATTCCCGGAGGTTGCCTCTATCACGGTACTGCCCGGTCGCAATGCCCCGATACGTTCAGCTTTTTGTATAATATATGCTGCGATTCTATCTTTTGCAGAGAGTCCGGGATTCGCACCTTCTGTCTTGACGTAGATATTTGTATTAAGTTGTTCGGATAAATGGGTAAGTCTTATTAAAGGGGTATTTCCAATGGTTTTCAGTACATTGCGGCTAATGCCGGTAGAAGTACGTCGGTTGTTTACCGTCGCTTGTGTCACCATATTCAGGTTTGTATTTTGTGTAAAATAAAATGCGTAATGTTGTTAGTTCAACAAAAGTAGCAAAGCGTAACCTGAAAACGATGAACTTCGTGATTTTTGATTCGACGATTTTTGATTTTTGAATTGGTTTTTTACTCTAAGTAATCCAAAATCACAAATCACTTTAGGCTTAAATGTCGCAATGAATAATAACAAATTCCACCAAAACCAATAAATAACATGCCGTGAAACACCAAAAACGGACGGCTTTCAGTATACATCATTTGAAAGATAATTGCAAAGAGAAAATATAAGGCAAGTACGCCTTCCATGATGGTTGTCCATGTAATTTTTCGAGCAAGATAGCTACGATTACGAAAGCTGTCGCGGATGTTATTGATATTGAATTTCGGTGTGCGAATGAAGGCAGTTTTTTTGCCAATATAACCTTGTAAAACAGCTATCGTATTATGAAGAGAAAGCCCCATTGAAAGGGAAAGAAAGATAGGATATATGAAAATGAATTTGAGCAGAGTACGGAGATAATTTTCTTGTCGAATCGCGTGTACATTCGCAAAATAATACACAATACTCATCGCAATAACCGCTATATAAAATACGCCGGCATAGGTCATATCAACGTGTACACGCTCCAAGGCAAACATCATCGGCACACTCAAAATAGCCAATAAGAAAATACACACAAACACACTACTTCCCATCAAATGAACCGTACCATGTATCTTTTTGCGAAGCGGAATTGGAGATTTCCAGATAAGCGGAATCATTTTTCGGGCGGTTTCTGCGCCGCCTTTTGTCCATCGGAATTGCTGGGATTTTAAGCCGTTCATTTCGGCGGGAAGTTCGGCGGGTGCGCCTACTTTTTCGAGGAAAACGATTTCCCAGCCTTTGAGTTGGGCACGGTAGCTGAGGTCAAGGTCTTCGGTGAGCGTGTCGGCTTCCCAACCACCTGCATCATCTATCGTTTCGCGTCGCCATACGCCTGCTGTACCGTTGAATTGGAGGAGGCAGTCACCTGCATATCGTCCATGTTGTTCGACGGTAAAATGTACATCCAATTGCATCGCCTGCAAGCGAGTTAGCAACGAATAATTTTTATTGATGTGTTCCCAACGAGTCTGTACGACCCCTGTTTTTTCATTTTCAAAATAAGGTAATGTCCGTCGCAAAAAATCAGGATTCGGTAAAAAATCCGCATCAAAAATTGCAATAAAATCTCCCTTCGCAAACTGCATCCCATCACGCAATGCGCCTGCTTTGTAACCCTCACGCACCTCACGAGTTACTTGCTTAATATTGAATCCTTTAGCGGTATATTCTTCTACTTTTTTACGAGTAATTTCGAGCGTTTCATCGGTCGAATCATCAAGTATATGAATCTCGTATTTATCTTTTGGATAATCAAATTTTGCAATATTATCAATCAATCGCTCTACTACGTACTGCTCATTATATATCGGAAGTTGGATAGTCACAAAAGGCAACTCAGCATCTCCATTAAGTGGTTTCAAATCCGGTTTTGGTTTACCGTTTTTTTTGTGATAATAATACAGCAAATGCGTCTGCATCAGGCAGTAAATTGTGATGTACAATAATGCCAAACAATAAAACGTGATGAGTACGTAAGTGATAATTTCCATTCAAATAATGATGAATGGATAATGGATAATGGATAATTATTAATGTCTTCTCATTTTCGCGTAGCGAAAATCAAATCATTATGCGTTATCCATTATCCATTATCCATTATTAAAGTAGTTTAAATATTGTCCAGAGAATTTTGTGTCCGGCGAGTATTGTGCCTTTTACCGTGCCGGAGACTTTTGATTTGCCGATGCGCTTGCGATAATTGACCGGCACTTCGGTGCATTTGTATTTCATTTTGGCGGCTTTGACTTGCATTTCTACCGTCCAACCGTAAGTCGTGTCTTGCATGTCGAGGTCGATAAGTTTTTGCCATTTTATCGCACGAAACGGTCCTAAATCCGTGAATTCGTATTTGTAAAATAATCGTATCAAATTAGTCGCCAGCCAATTACCAAAGATTTGTTGGGGTGTCATAGAACCACGTTCTAAATCGCCCAGAGCGCGTGAGCCAATGACCATATCCATTTCATTTTCAGTGATTTGAGCGACTAACAAGCGCGCTTCTTCCGGGTAATCCGAATAATCTGCATCCAGAAAAACAACAATATCCGGCTGCTCGGCAGCAGGTTTATTTTTAAGATAATTGATGCCCTTTAAACAGGCATGACCATAACCTTTCTGTGGTTCATCAAGGACAGTAGCACCTCCTGCACGGGCAACTTCGGCAGTGCGATCGGTACTGCCATTATTGCAAACGATGATTTCGCGAATAAGATCACGCGGGATTTCCGCAAGGACTTTATCCACTGCATTTTCTTCGTTGAACGCCGGAATGATGATGTCGATAGCTGTATGCTGCGGCATGTTTGGTAGTGTGTTAAATTCGGGGCTAAAAGTACGGAAAATTTAGGGTTTGGATGTCGGTTGGAGGACATGGAAGTGATTTGGAGCGTACAATAGTAAAATTCATTGCACGCTCCAAGTTTTCTAATTTTTCTTTTTACGCTTCTTTTTGCGTTTTTTCTTTTTCTTCTTTTTACTTTTTGAATCAGGAACTTCTGTTGCAGTATAAGATGCAGCTACAGGAGTTGTCTTGTTGGCTAAAACCTCCATCGTTCCTTGTTTAAAATTCTGATAATCAACATCATCTTCATAAGAAATTGCTCCAAAATTACGATGTCCTCCACTGTGTCTTTCTCCAAGAAAATGTTTGGGACTATCCTTTCCTCCAAAATCGAGCGTTTTCTCAGTAGCGATCACCCGTTCAATGTCTTCTCCATTCTTATCCAGATAATATGCCACAAAAATAGCTTCTAACAAATCCGGCTCCTTAAATTTCTTATGGACGATTACCCGTTGACCGTTCACTTCAAATTCATCAACTTGCAGACTGCCATTTTTCTGATAAAAATCAGGCAATTCCTCCGCTTCATATTTTTCTTTAAAAAACGCAATAATACTATCTCCACGCTCATAATCGCCCATCATGTAATAGGTTTGAGCTAATTCGGCGCGAGGTTCATAATTGTCGGCAGTAAGCGATATGGCTTTCTTAAACATGCGAATTGCCTCTTCATAATTCCCTAATTTTCTTTCCTCTTCACCTATCAAATCTAATAATGTGATGTAGTCCGGGTCTTCTTTGTCGATGAGCGAAGCACTGGTTTTGGCTTCCTCAAGTGCCTTTTCAACATCACCTTGCCTCAAATATATATTTGGGATAGCAATATAAGACCGACTCTCGTCGAAAGAAAGTTCCCGCGCCTTGTAGTAATGTGGCAATGCCTCATCATACTTATCTTGGTAGTAATATATATTACCTAATTCTGTATAATTGCGCTGCCTTTCAGGGGCTTTCTCAATGGCTATTATTATATTTTTCTCTGCTTCATCGTATTTTTCCGCATAAATAAATGCCACACATTTGTGATAATAAATAGGTTCTTCCGTATAGCCTTTTTCAATGGCTTTATCATATATTTCAACTGCTTTCATTTCTTCTTCCGTCAGAAAGAAGGCATAGCCAACAGCAAAAATATCTTCCGGCGTAAGTTGGTCGAGACTATCAGCATATTGTTTGATTTTATCGACTTCACCATCAATAAATAATTGCTCAATACTCTGAGAATGAGCAAATAACGAACTTATCAATAATGAGATACAAATAAGAATGGACTGTTTCATAGTTGTCATTTTTGTTAGTAAATGTAGTTAAAATAAAAGAGTATATGACGAAGAGTTCCCGCAGACACTAAGTGTATCTGCGGGATATATTTTCGGAAAAATATTAACCGAGAAATGACTTGAACCTATTGGTATGTTAAGTTTATTTCGTAGTTATAAAACGTTATTTCAAGAATCTTATTATGTGTTTTATCGGAATATAATTCTACGATTCACAGGCGCAAGCATCTCATCTTCAAATTCAATTTGAACAAAATACACACCAGCAGGAAGGTCATTTCGATTCAATGTAAAATCATTCTCATTTTGATTATTATAAAATGTAATTTGTTGTCCAAAAGCATTATACAAGGACAAATCATACATTTTATTCAAATTATTAAAACGAATAATCGTTTGCTCATTAGCAGGATTTGGTGCGATAGTGATGTAATTGCTTACATCTTCCGGCTGATTGATATTCACGCCCGTGCCACCTGTACCGCATACGAGGGTTTCCAAAAATCGTCCTGATTCCACTGCCATACTATCCCAGTAAATTTGCGGAAAATTATCGCCGTGACCACCTCCCGGTACAGAAATAAATTGATTCGTTATACCTACTTCGTCTGCTTGTTGGTGTAGTACGTAGCTTCCTTCGAGTGTTCCGAGATTTAGTCCAAATAGAGTCACCGCATCATGACCATAAGGAACCACATCATCCGCATCACCGTGTATACTGATAAACGGCACATCATTATCATCAATCCATGCACGACGATGAAGCGCGCCAAGATAGCTCACAACTCCCTGTATTTCAGAAGAATAATTCATTGCCGAATTCATTGGGTCATCCGTATCGCCTTCCCAACCGCCGTTATTATCAATTGCTTCGGTTACG
The DNA here is from genome assembly GCA_020628725.1 of Saprospiraceae bacterium. Lineage (GTDB taxonomy): Bacteria > Bacteroidota > Bacteroidia > Chitinophagales > Saprospiraceae > JAHDEO01. The sequence goes on along the minus strand of JAHDEO010000032.1, from coordinate 1,998 downwards.
TAATCGGGTAGATTCGCATCATCGTCAGGACCGAGTTGGGCACTATGCATTGCCGTGATTGCACCTGCCGAAAGCCCGCCTGCAAAAATGAAATCAGGGTCAATCCCAAAAGGATTACCCTCATCCGCACTCTTACGTAATGCCCGAACAGAAGCCTTCATATCGGCGATAGATTTGGTGATAATATCCATCATACCGAGCGAGTCCGGCAGATTGGCAATATTAATCGCATAAATCCGATAATCAATCCCCACACTCACATAGCCTTTTCGCGCAAATCGCTCACAAAAACTCTTTACCTGACTACGGTCGCCTTGTATATAAGCCCCACCAAATGCCATAATAACCACCGGGCGGTCGGTACGGGTATCACCTACGGGCTCATACACATCCATGTACAACTCCTGAAAATCGCCACCAAAGGTGTAGTTTTCGCCAAATTTCACTGTCGTTGTGGTCACATCCGTAAAAATTTCATTGATATATCGCTGATTATCACAGCCATTTTCTTGGGCAAATACAGTTCCTCCAAGTATTGTAAAAATTAAAAACAAGTAGTTCTTTTTCATCTAAATTAAATATTTTTGTGATGTAAATTAGGCTTAGTGAAGAAATGAGAATAAACTAATCCAATTTGCTGTATCTTTTTTCGTTATACTTCATCATTTTCTCCTTATCCCGAAAGCATTCGGGACGCGTCAAAAATGATTCGTCTAACAAAAAAATATTTCGCATCTTGGATTAGTTTATTCTCATTTCTTCACCAAGATAAAATTTTGTTGGCGTAAATTTCTTGATTTTTTGTTAATATTTTGAATTTGTATTTTCAACGACGTAAATTTCAGCAAAAATTTATCCCTCAAATACAAAATTGAAAATCTGCGCCGGAATTTGAACTTTTATGGACAGGTCGCGACCTGCCTCTATCTTGAATTTATCAATATGATTTTATATAATGTTACCGTAAAAATAATGGCTCAATTCAGAGAGGATTGGGAAAAATGGATGCGTGAAGTACACATTCCTGATGTGATGGATACGGGTTTATTTGTCGAATACAAAATGTCGCGTATACTCGGTGAAGAAGAAAAAGAAGGGGTTACTTTCGCGATTCAATATCTTTCTCCAAGCATGGAAAAATTCCAAGAATACCAAGACAATCATGCTAAGCGATTGCAAGCTGACCATACCGAAAAATATCACGGTAAATATGTGGCTTTTCGTACCTTGATGGAAGTCGTGCAGCAAGAAACTTACCTTCCTGCTTCGCTCAATTAGCAAAGTAGCACGGTCTGTAGACCGTGTTTGATTTTTTACTACACAAAAAATGGGCTGCGGTCTACAGACCGCGCTACGTGTGCGCTACATTTACTCTTGGAAATAGACGCGCTTCACTCTCCCTGAAATGTTGGTAAACACCTCATAAGCAATCGTTTGTAATTCATCAGCGAGTACTTGTACAGGTTTTTCTTTTCCGAAAATAATGACCTCCTCCCCTAGCCTTGCTTCGGGGATTTCTGTAACATCTACCATGCACATATCCATGCAGATATTGCCAATAGTCTTCGCTGTTTTTCCTCGAATGATAACGCTACCTCGTCCATTTCCCAACTGTCTCAAAAAGCCATCTGCATAACCGATACTTATGGTCGCAATACGCATATCATGCTGGGCTTTACCGGAGCGATTATAGCCGATGGTTTCGTTTTTGTGTATAGTTTTTATTTGTGAAATAGTAGCTTTCAAAGTACTCACCACTTCCAATTCATCTTGAATTTCTGCACAACCTATTCCGTATAATCCAATCCCCAGACGTACCATATCCATTTGCTCATCAGGGAAGCGCAAGATGCCCCCCGAATTGAGGATATGACGCATAGGCGCGTAGCCAATTTTCGTTTTTATTTTTTGATATAAAAATTTGAATTGGGCAATTTGTTGGTGGGTAAAATCATCAAATTGGGCATCATCGCTGCCTGCAAGATGTGAAAAAACGGA
>JAHDEO010000522.1 GCA_020628725.1 Saprospiraceae bacterium | reverse complement strand
ATGACAAATCCAAACGTATCATCTGCCCTTTCTGCCCTCTTCGAGCAATGGGCGCACGAACCTGTTCAACAAATAGAAAGACTTCCTTTATCCGGTTCCAATCGCCAATATTTTCGCTTACATAGTCTCAACAAAACCGCTATTGGTGTTTATAATGTTGATGTGAAAGAGAACGAAGCTTTCTTGGGTTTTAGTCATCATTTTGCAGAGCAAAACATTCGTGTACCGGAGATTTATGGAGAGGATTTATCGGAAAATATTTACCTCCAACAAGACTTGGGCGATGAGACGCTTTTTAAACGATTACAAGCCGCGCGCGCTGCACATACTTTCCCCGACGCAATTATTCCTTACTACAAAAAATCATTGACACAACTCGCTTTACTCCAAACCAAAGGCAGCGAAAATCTCGACTATGGGCTTTGTCATCCCAAAGCTGATTTTGATAGACAATCTATTATTTGGGACTTAAACTATTTCAAGTATTATTTTTTGAAATTGGTTGATGCGCCATTTAATGAGCAGGATTTAGAAGCAGATTTTCATCGTTTTGCGGATAGTTTATTGGAAGGAGAAAATGATTATTTTGTATTTCGGGATTTTCAATCGAGAAATATAATGCTACATGATAATGAAGTTTATTTTATTGATTATCAAGGTGGAAGGAAAGGAGCTTTGCAGTATGATGTAGTGTCGCTACTGTGGCAGGCAAGAGCAGATTTACCCTATGAATTACGCGAAGAATTATTGAATTTTTATATAAAAACAGCCTCTCAATACACACCAATTAACGAAAAAGCATTTACAGAAAAATATTATGCATTTGCCTTAGTGCGTTGTTTGCAGGTATTGGGCGCATATGGATTTCGAGGTTTGTATGAGCGAAAACAGCATTTTATTACGAGTATTCCCTTTGCACTCCGAAATCTGACTTGGTTGCTCGAACATGCACCGCTGCCTGACTTGCCCGTACTGCGAAATACGCTTGACAGCATGTTGGCATTAAAAAAAGTACGTACATTTACTATGTTGACGATTTCAATTAAAAGTTTCTCCTACATGCGTGGCATCCCCGAAGACCCTTCCGGCAATGGCGGCGGCTTCGTATTCGACTGTCGCGCCATCCACAATCCCGGACGCTACGAGCCTTACAAAAAACTCACTGGACGCGACCAACCCGTAATTGATTTCCTACTGGAAAAATCTGATATTCAACAGTTTTTAAAACATGTATTTTCGATGGTTGATAGCTCGGTGGAAATGTATCTGAGTCGAAATTTCACGCATTTAGCGGTCAATTTTGGTTGTACAGGCGGTCAGCATCGCTCCGTATATAGCGCAGATTCCTTAGCGAAACATTTGCAAGAAAAGTACGATGTAAACGTCGTGGTAGAACACGTCGAGCAAGAACAGAAAAATTGGATTAATTAGACGAGAGAGGTGAGAAAAGAGAAGTGAGACGAGAGAAAACTGCAACCCCACGATACTACAACACTAATACACATGAAGGCTATGATTTTTGCTGCGGGTTTAGGGACGAGATTAGCTCCCTTAACAAATGATAGACCAAAGGCGATGGTGGAGGTCGGAGGTATGCCTTTATTGGAGATTTGTATTCGTAGATTGATACGGTATGGATTTACGGATATTGTGGTGAATGTTCATCATTTTGCCGATTTAATTATTGATTTTCTGAATACTAAAAATAATTTTGGTATAAACATTAAAATCTCTGACGAACGAGAAATGCTACTCGAAACAGGCGGCGGATTGAAAAAAGCTGCTTGGTTTTTTGATGATGGTCAACCATTTTTGGTGTGTAATGTGGATATTCTGACGAATCTTGATTTACGAAAACTGTATGACACTCACTGTGATTCATGGGCAATTGCTACGCTGGCTACGCGCACCCGAGATACCTCGCGTTATTTATTATTCGATGAGGAAAATACGTTACAAGGTTGGAAAAATATGAAGACCGAAGAAGTGCGTTTGCCCTCCAATTCGACGGTGGATTTGACGCCATTCGCCTTTAGTGGAATTCATGTGATTAGCCCCGCGATTTTTGATGTGATGCGTGAGGAAGGCAAATTTTCCATCATCGAAACTTACTTGAATCTTATTCCGAATCATACCTTGAAAGCTTATCCACATGACGATGATATTTGGTTGGATGTGGGTAAACCGGAGAGTTTGGCGAAGGCGGAAGAAATACGTAAAACGATTTTGTAAATCGTACCCATCACATCACAAAAGCTGCGGGTTTAAACCCGCAGCTTTTGTGATGTGATGGGTACGATTTACAAAATCGTTTTACGTATTTCTTCCGCCTTCGCCAAACTCTCCGGTTTACCCACATCCAACCAAATATCATCGTCATGTGGATAAGCTTTCAAGGTATGATTCGGAATAAGATTCAAGTAAGTTTCGATGATGGAAAATTTGCCTTCCTCACGCATCACATCAAAAATCGCGGGGCTAATCACATGAATTCCACTAAAGGCGAATGGCGTCAAATCCACCGTCGAATTGGAGGGCAAACGCACTTCTTCGGTCTTCATATTTTTCCAACCTTGTAACGTATTTTCCTCATCGAATAATAAATAACGCGAGGTATCTCGGGTGCGCGTAGCCAGCGTAGCAATTGCCCATGAATCACAGTGAGTGTCATACAGTTTTCGTAAATCAAGATTCGTCAGAATATCCACATTACACACCAAAAATGGTTGACCATCATCAAAAAACCAAGCAGCTTTTTTCAATCCGCCGCCTGTTTCGAGTAGCATTTCTCGTTCGTCAGAGATTTTAATGTTTATACCAAAATTATTTTTAGTATTCAGAAAATCAATAATTAAATCGGCAAAATGATGAACATTCACCACAATATCCGTAAATCCATACCGTATCAATCTACGAATACAAATCTCCAATAAAGGCATACCTCCGACCTCCACCATCGCCTTTGGTCTATCATTTGTTAAGGGAGCTAATCTCGTCCCTAAACCCGCAGCAAAAATCATAGCCTTCATGTGTATTAGTGTTGTAGTATCGTGGGGTTGCAGTTTTCTCTCGTCTCACTTCTCTTTTCTCACCTCTCTCGTCTAATTAATCCAATTTTTCTGTTCTTGCTCGACGTGTTCTACCACGACGTTTACATCGTACTTTTCTTGCAAATGTTTCGCTAAGGAATCTGCGCTATATACGGAGCGATGCTGACCGCCTGTACAACCAAAATTGACCGCTAAATGCGTGAAATTTCGACTCAGATACATTTCCACCGAGCTATCAACCATCGAAAATACATGTTTTAAAAACTGTTGAATATCAGATTTTTCCAGTAGGAAATCAATTACGGGTTGGTCGCGTCCAGTGAGTTTTTTGTAAGGCTCGTAGCGTCCGGGATTGTGGATGGCGCGACAGTCGAATACGAAGCCGCCGCCATTGCCGGAAGGGTCTTCGGGGATGCCACGCATGTAGGAGAAACTTTTAATTGAAATCGTCAACATAGTAAATGTACGTACTTTTTTTAATGCCAACATGCTGTCAAGCGTATTTCGCAGTACGGGCAAGTCAGGCAGCGGTGCATGTTCGAGCAACCAAGTCAGATTTCGGAGTGCAAAGGGAATACTCGTAATAAAATGCTGTTTTCGCTCATACAAACCTCGAAATCCATATGCGCCCAATACCTGCAAACAACGCACTAAGGCAAATGCATAATATTTTTCTGTAAATGCTTTTTCGTTAATTGGTGTGTATTGAGAGGCTGTTTTTATATAAAAATTCAATAATTCTTCGCGTAATTCATAGGGTAAATCTGCTCTTGCCTGCCACAGTAGCGACACTACATCATACTGCAAAGCTCCTTTCCTTCCACCTTGATAATCAATAAAATAAACTTCATTATCATGTAGCATTATATTTCTCGATTGAAAATCCCGAAATACAAAATAATCATTTTCTCCTTCCAATAAACTATCCGCAAAACGATGAAAATCTGCTTCTAAATCCTGCTCATTAAATGGCGCATCAACCAATTTCAAAAAATAATACTTGAAATAGTTTAAGTCCCAAATAATAGATTGTCTATCAAAATCAGCTTTGGGATGACAAAGCCCATAGTCGAGATTTTCGCTGCCTTTGGTTTGGAGTAAAGCGAGTTGTGTCAATGATTTTTTGTAGTAAGGAATAATTGCGTCGGGGAAAGTATGTGCAGCGCGCGCGGCTTGTAATCGTTTAAAAAGCGTCTCATCGCCCAAGTCTTGTTGGAGGTAAATATTTTCCGATAAATCCTCTCCATAAATCTCCGGTACACGAATGTTTTGCTCTGCAAAATGATGACTAAAACCCAAGAAAGCTTCGTTCTCTTTCACATCAACATTATAAACACCAATAGCGGTTTTGTTGAGACTATGTAAGCGAAAATATTGGCGATTGGAACCGGATAAAGGAAGTCTTTCTATTTGTTGAACAGGTTCGTGCGCCCATTGCTCGAAGAGGGCAGAAAGGGCAGATGATACGTTTGGATTTGTCATATGTGATGAGAAGTCAGAACGCTTTGCTGTCAGAGGTCAGACCATTTCATTGTCAGAAATCGGACGATGTAGAGAAAATGCATGAATTTTCTCTACATCGTATTCGTCTATCTGACTTCTGACAGCAAAGCGTTCTGACCTCTGACTTCTATAAATTTTGGGCGAAGTTAGCTATTTTTTCTTGAACTTCGGGAGGGATTTCGCCATG
>JAHDEO010000521.1:1355-4775 GCA_020628725.1 Saprospiraceae bacterium | reverse complement strand
CTCTAAATTATACAACATGCAAGCAGCCATAGAAATAGCCAAACAAGCCGAACAACGCAAAGCAGAAATCGAGCAAAACCGCGACATCCCTTCGGATTTGATAACGCAAACACGCACACAATCCTTATCAAGATTATGGGTAGCTAAAGCATATGACGGACCACAAAAATCGGTGCGAGAGGTCATGGAAATATGGCAAAAAATGGCTTACCACAATGGCTCACTGGCATGGGTGACAAGTGTGACGAATTGCGCTTCCTTAATCTCCGGTTTCCTACCGACAGACTTGGCTAAAAACATCTTCGGAACAGACCAAGCCATGATAGGCGGATTTGCCGCACCTGTAGGTACGGCTACTCCTACCCCCGACGGATTGATGGTAAGTGGTCAATGGTCATGGGGTTCGGGCATCAAGCATTGCACACATATCGTAGCCGGTGTCAAATTGATGAAAGATGATTTCATGGTGGGGGCAGGCTTGGTATTTTTACGTCCTGAAGAAGTTACTTTTGTGGACAACTGGCACGTCGTGGGCATGAAAGGCACCAACAGCATCGACTACAGGGTTCAGGATTTATTTGTATCAAATGACAGATGGATTCCTTTTCCTCCTTCCAATCCTAAGATAGATGCTCTGTTGTACCGTTTTTCTTTTCTCGGTGCATTGTCACTGTCTGTATCTGCCGTAGGGCTGGGATTAGCAGAGAGGGCAAAAGACGAAATCAAACAACTCCTGCAACAAAAAGTCCCACTTGGAACAGATAAACCTCTCTCACGGCAACCCATCATTCAACACAAAATTGGGATGATTGAAGGCAACTTTCTCGCGGCACAAAGCCTTTTTTACAACACCATTGCAGCAGCTCAAAAAGAAACAGAAAACGACATTTGCAGCATTCCGATGAAAGCCAAAATTCGTTTGGCAGCTTGCACGACTACGCACTTGTGCCTCAATGTCGTAAGAGATGCCTACGAATTGGCAGGCGGGTCAGCCATTTGGCAATCCAACAAACTCGAAGAACTACACCGCGACATGCACGTAGTCAGCCAGCACGCTATGGCGTCCAATGCTAATTTTAGAACTGCGGGTTCGGTGAGTTTGGGGAATCGGGTGCCGGAGTTTTTATTGTAAATCATGATGAGAGAATAAAATGAAAGAAGGAAAAAATAAATATCAATTAGACCATACCTTGAAGCCTCTCGTTTTTGAATTGATAAGAAATCATAAAAATGACGAGGTTAAAAAATATTTGGGTAAAAATCCAGAAGAAATACATCTTAAAGGTTGGATGAGTAATACACCTCTGCATATAGCCTGCTTAAGTGGGAATTTTGAAATTGTTAAATATTTAATCAAGAATGGAGCTAATGTTAATGCACAAAGAACCGGAGTATATGCAACACCCCTTTGTTGGGCTGATAATGAAGAGATAGCAAAGTATTTATTAGATGAAGGGGCTACGATGAATGATTTGGAATTGTATAGGGCAACAAGGGAAGATAAAATTCCAATAATTGAATTACTTCTAAAAAGCGGAGCGAAAATTAATGAGAAAGAACCTCAATATTTGCAATGTAAAAGTAAAGAAGCAATCGAAGTTTATTTAAATCACAATATAAACATAAATGGAACTAATGAAAACCAGAGTAACCTTTTACATAAACTTGCTTGGCTGGATTTAGCAGAGGTATTTGATTTTGCATATAAGAATGGAGTAGAATGGAAAAAAGATAGTAGCAGAAGAACACCTTATATTTTGGCTAAGTATGGGGGAAGAGAGAGCATTATTAAACATATTTCCGATAATTATCAAAACCTCATCTCGAATAATATCAAATCATTGGGATTAGATTTTGAGTACGAAAGAATTTCATACCTGAAAAAGCACCCTAATAAACCGAGCTATTTGGGATTAACTTCAAATGGCAAATTGATTGAATATGGAATAGATGGCCAGCAAAGGATTTCAATACAAAATGCAATTGAAATAGATGTTTCTATCATCCACAATTTTACAATCGATAGCCTGAACCAATTAATCATTCCGACCGGAGAAAATAAGTTACTAAAATTGGACGCTTCCAGTTTCCAATTAATCGAAAAAATAGAATTTGCTGAAGATGATATTTTTGAACAAATTACTTACTTACCCAAAAGAGAAGTGTTTATCGGAAGTTCCCATGAATGGAATATCTATATTTTAGATAAAGCATTTAATATAATCAGCAAAACAGATGCTGAGGACGGAACACTATTTCCAATAATAAATGAAAGTGAAAATCTGCTTGGTTTTTGGAGTTACGACCAAGAAATATTCTTTGATTTATATGAAATTGGAGAAGAAAATGAAGTTAATTATATACATACTTTTTTTGAAGATAGGAATAGTATATCAATGAGTTTGGCATTTTTCAACAATCACATTTTAGTTGCTTATCCAAAGAAAATTGAGGTATATAAGTTTGAAGAAGGTGAATTGGAGAGGGCAAACATCTGTAAAATAGAAGAATATAAATCATCATATGATATTTGTAGTTTAACTGTGGTGTCTAAAGATGTGTTCTTATTTGGGAAAGGCAGTACAATTGTAGCGTATAGGAAGCTACCGGAAGAAATTGTAAAAATCGAAGAAATGGATTTGAATCTTGCGGATGAAATAAAAGAAATTCATTTTGATAAAGAAGAATCCAAGTTAATTGTGATTACAGATTTAGAAATTGATTTAATAAATTTAAAAGGAAAAAACTGGGCACAGTAAGTAAGTGGTTAAGTGGCTGGACTGAACTAAGCGTCACTTTCGTTTTTTATAATTCGCTGAAAGCGAATAGATTATCGAACTTGAACTTAACACTTGGATTTGTACTTGCACTTACTTACTTAACCACTTAAGTCATCAAAATCGGAGAAGAACGAAAAAGTTTAAATCGCTTCATTTTTTATATCCTCAACAATAGTCGCCGAATCATTAAAAATCGTACCCAAAGCACCGCCCAATTTATAATTATCAAAACCATTGAAATAAATTCCTTTATGAAATCCCGTTCCGATAGGCGGACAAGGCAAGCCATAATCATCCAAAACTTCCGTTCCTCTCTCTAAAAAGTCCTCTATTTTTGCACGATAGCCGGTTGCCATGACGATGTGGTCGGTGGTTTGTTTCGTGCCGTCTTTGAAGTGGACTTTGTTTGCTGAAAAATGCTGGATACCTCGTTTCACTTTTATTTTGCCTTGTTTGATTGCCTTCATCGTTCCGATGTCGATGACAGGTGTTTTGCCCGTATCTCGCAAGTGAATGACAGGTGGAACAGGAATGGGTTCCAGCCCATGTTTTCGGATATTTCCAAAATATACTTTGCGAATCGTGTTGCCCAATTTATCGCCCAATCCGAAAGGGATTTTCGCTAAAGTCAGCGCAGTCA
>JAHDEO010000521.1:0-1255 GCA_020628725.1 Saprospiraceae bacterium | reverse complement strand
GCCACGGCTAATCCGGCAGGTCCTGCACCGATGATTAAATTTGATATTTTCATGATTATTTCTAATTAGGAATGATTACAATGTAAATTATTTCAGTACTCTACCCTACTATTTTTACATATCAAACTCAATAATTTGATTATCAATTATTTGCAAAAATGATGAAAAAATATTCTCCCCGCGTACTTCGCGCCTTCTTTGCGTCCTTTGCGGTTACTTGCGTATGTTTTTAAAACGCAAAGGGCGCAAAGGTCATTCGCAAGGAGCGCAAAGTAAATTTTAGTAGGGTAGAGTATTATTTCAGAATAAAGTTTATTACCCTCCAAATTTGTGAAGCTTACTCAATTTAACAGTAAATTACCCGTTTTTACCATTATAAAGTTCGTTTTTACCACTTAAATTAAGATTTTGTGAGTCATTTTTGCACCACCATAATATAGGTAACTCAAGTTGCGGATAAACCGCGAACTTTAGCAAATCCCAAATTCCAATAAAATACCGATGAAACACATCAAAATTGGAATTTGGAATTTAGATTTTGGAATTCTTCAAGTTGTCCGCAACTTGAATTATAGGTATTCAATTTTTATACAAATAAAAAAGGACAGGTATGAATTCAGGTAAAATGGATATTGTCGAAAACAAGCTGAATCATTTACACAAAGATGCGAAAAAAGACTACCTAAAGATAGGGAAGGGAGTTATGAAATCTATTTTTCGCCCTATACAACCTACTGATTTTGAACATGCTTACCTACCGATTTCAAGAGAACAGGGGCAGATGATGCGACAATTAATCATTGACAACAAACACAAAAACGTTGTTGAATTTGGAACTTCTTTTGGAATTTCCACTATTTATTTGGCAGATGCAGTTCGACAAACAGGCGGTAGCCTCATTACGACAGAACTCTTGGAAAGCAAGGCACAAAAAGCCAAACAAAATATTGAAGATGCAGGTCTGAGTGATTATGTAGAAATCAGGATTGGAGATGCTATGCAAACGCTTAAAGGACATGCTACGCCGATTGACTTTTTATTTCTTGATGGTTGGAAGAATTTATATTTACCACTGTTTCAGATGTTAGAAACTCAATTCCATTCAGATACGATGATATATGCAGACAATATCAATATGGCAGATACACAAAATTATGTCGATTATGTACTGAATAAAAGAAATAACTATTCTTCTCAATTAATAGCTGGTGGCAATGCGTTGCTTACACGTATTTCGCAGATTTAATTAAATGTA
>JAHDEO010000520.1:3351-4794 GCA_020628725.1 Saprospiraceae bacterium | reverse complement strand
GCCCCGTTGGGGCTTGATATAAAATAATATTTGTCCGAAATTCAGAACCAATCACCCCTGCTTCGGAGGGGGCTGGACTCTGCGCTATCTCCCAAAATCCTGATTCAGACATTTTTTATTTTCTCCAACAAAACCGATGCAGGTTCATAATCAGGGGCTTGTTTGCATTGTTCTACTTCTGCGGGTGTGAGTAGCTTGCCTTCAAAGGCTTTTTTTAAGATGCTCTGACGCAGTGCCTCCGCTTTTTTCAGACTGACTGCGATGCTTTCTTCTACTTTGTCGCAGACGGAGAGGCGAGATTTCATTTGACTTATAATTTGGTCTTGCTCTTCTACAGAGGGTAAAGGTATTTTAAAATCTCGGATTTCTACTAAATGTAAATCTGGCACACCACTTCCGCTGACCCTTTGTCTGGCTTGTTTAAAAACCAACTCCGAGTTCATAAGTAATTCTAAAAATTCAGTTTTCAAATATTCTTTTACCGGTTTAATTAAACATAGGCTTACATAAATGCTGAACTCATAATCCAAATCTACCTTACATGCGTAACCATAAGTTGCGCCAACCTTTGTGTATAAAATATCTCCATTTTCAGGTTTACATCGGGTAATTATTTTTTCATGTTCTTCTTTTGAGATAAATTTCATCTTATCATCTCTTATCAAGAAAGGGCGGACATTTTTTACTGATAAAAATTTCACACCTTCCTCTTTATATTTTGGAGTATAATGCGTACCATCCGTTACCAAATATGTCAAATCTTCTAATCTATAATATTTCCACTTTTTGGGTAGTTCCGGCAAAACACTTATTACATTTTTTGCCTTTTTATTTGACCTTTGACTCCTAGGTTTTCTCCGACCTTCTTCTTTTGCTTTAGCACATGCAATTTCATATGCCTCATCAATTTTAATTTGAATCTTATTGTAAATAGTTTCAGAATCCGGTAATTCCGAGTTTTCTTTTCTAAAATTCACAGTGAACCCACCAGTTACTGCTTTAACTAAAACCGCTTGCCGATAAATCTTCAATTGCGCCTGTGCTTTTTTCAGGTCGGCAATGCCGCTATCTAAGCTGCTGAAAAGTTCTTCTATTTTAGTGACGATGGCGCGTTGGATAGGAAGAGGTGGGAGATTAATTTTTTGAGAAAAAACATCTTTATTTCTCACAGCAGGATATGAGGAACCTGTTTGTAGTTCATTTAAAGGCTGTATAAAGTGTTCTGAAATACTTAAATAAAAAGTAAAATCTGAATTCAAAATGTTTTTTTTGCCTCTAATAACAGCAAATCCAGAGGAACATATTTCATTATCATAAATCTTAGCTTTTACTTGAGCAATATTTTTCAAATAGGTTCTAACAGTCGAGAATAAAACGTCACCGACCTTGACAATTTGTTGAGCTCTTGAAGGAGCTTTCTCCCAAATAAAATCTTTATGACTA
>JAHDEO010000520.1:0-3341 GCA_020628725.1 Saprospiraceae bacterium | reverse complement strand
TTCATTATCAATGCCACCAATGTCTAAATATTTCAGCTTCCCAGTCCCAATCATCTCTTTTCTTTTGACTTTAGTTGCTTTAATGCAAACTTCCTCCAAAGTACATTCTACCCAATCTTCCTTCATCATGCTGCCAATATTTCATTAAGTTCATCAATAATACCGTTCATTTCGTTTCCGAAAAGCTGATACATTTTACCTTTTCCGCCTTTTGCATCAAAAGGCGTATAATCCAAATCGTCGAGTTCGATGTGGTAGCTGCTCATTACGTGGTCTTTTATCATCCGCAGCCAGTCCAGTTGTTCGGGCGTGAATCGGTTGCGATTTCCGGTGTGTTGCTTGAAAATCCATTTGTTGAAATTGGCTTCAATCGTGTGGTCGTAGGCTTGGAGGGTTTTATCTATCCCGCAAGCCCTGCGAATAAGCGATACCAATGCCGTGAGTTCGTCTTTGGGTGCTTTGCTTTTCACTTCTTCCAGTTGGGTGTATGCCTCCCACACGTAGTCGGGTGCTAAGGTCGGTTTTTCCAATTTGATTTTTTCCATCACATCTTTTATCATTTTAAAGGTGATGTTTCGGCGTTGGTAAGGTTGGTCGTAGAAGATGCTGAGGGCTTTGATTTCGTCTTTGTGCTGCTTGAGATAGTCCGTAAAATCCTTGACGACTTGGGCGGCTTTATCTGCCGATGTGGTGTCCCATTCGCTTTTAGTGACGGTATCTATATTGATGCTGTCTATGATTTGTTCGTGTTGCTTACGGACGTTTTCGAGGTATTCTTTCAGTTCGCCGTTGAAGGTACTCGCCGCCTCTGTAATCAAGGCTTCCTGCGCCTTCTTTTTGGCAGTTTCTATCAGCACAGGCGTTCTGTTTTGTACTGGAATGTCGTCAATTTCGGCTTGTGCTTTGACATCAATCGCATCTTGGTCATAAGCCGTGATGAGTTCTTTGGTGATTTGTTTGAGGTTTTTACCACCGGAAAATTCCAAGAGTTTTTCTTTTTCTTTTTCGGTAATTTGTTTTTCCAAACGTATCAGCCGATTGGCGAGCGACAAAAACAAATCTTCTTCTGCCACGCCCATCGTCACTGCACCCAAGAGGTCTTTCATCGGCACAGAACGCTTGCGCTCCAAAGGTCGGCTATCGGTCTTTTTGGATTTGGTCGCGCCCACCGCATCTACGATGACGAAGTGGGTTTTGTTTTTCGCTGTTTTAGAAACCAATTGCAAAGAATCGCTATTAATGGTGCGTGTACCGCGTCCTTTCATTTGCTCAAAATAATTGATGCTCTTTACATCCCGCATAAAAAGGAGGACTTCGAGTGGTTTTACGTCCGTTCCCGTTGCAATCATATCTACCGTAACGGCAATTCTCGGATAATAAGAATTTCTAAAACGATTCAAGACCGACTTTGGGTCTTCTTCGATTTTATAGGTGACTTTTTTGCAGAAATCATTGCCTTCATCAAATTCATCCCGAATCATTTTTATAATATCGTCTGCATGGCTGTCTGTCTTGGCAAAGACCAGTGTTTTGGGAACTTCGTATTCGCCATTCTCATCAATTCGCTTGGGAAAAATAGTCGTCTTCAGAGCTTTTTTATATTCGCGGATAATGTTGCGAATCTGACTCGGATTGACGACTTTTTTGTCCAAGTCATTGCGTTGGTAGTCCGTGTCTTCGTCTTCTTGCTGCCAGCGTGTTGCTCTGGTCAGTTTGTCCCGTCTATCCACAAACCACCCCGATTCTATGACCGCACCATTTTTAGAAATTTCCGTTTCTATCATGTACACATCATAAGGCACATTCACGCCATCCGTGACCGATTCTTCGTAGGTGTATTGGCTCACCACATTTTCATTGAAAAAACCAAAAGTTCTTTTGTCGGGCGTAGCCGTCAGCCCGATAAGGAAGGCATCAAAATAATCCAAAACCTGTTTCCATAAATTATAAATAGAGCGATGACATTCGTCAATGACAATAAAATCGAATTGCTCGATGGGTACTTTGGGCGTATACTCTACGGGAACGGCGGTTTTGCTCATTTTTTGTTTCAGCCATGAGCTTTCATTGGGATTTTCCAATTCCGCGCTTTCGTCCAGTTCCTCTCCTTTTAAAATCGAATACAACCGCTGTATCGTCGAAATACAAACCTGACTATCAGAAGCAATATAGCTCGAAGTCAAACGCTGTACATTGTATAATTCGGTAAATTTTCGATTGTCGTCATTCGGCTGAAAGGTCATAAATTCCTGTTCTGCCTGTTCGCCCAGATTTTTGGTATCTACGAGAAATAAAATGCGTTTAGCATCCGCATGTTTCAACAAACGATAAATGAAAGTCGCCGCCGTGAAGGTTTTTCCGGCTCCGGTTGCCATTTGAATTAAGGCTTTCGGTCTGTTCTTTTTGAAGGAATGTTCGAGATTATTGATGGCAACAATTTGGGCAGGTCGAAGCCCCGTTTCGTCTAAGGCGGGAATGGATAAAAGTCGCTCCCTGAGCGATTTTCCTTTTTTCAGCCATTCGGCAATGGTTTCGGGTTTGTGAAAACTAAAGACAGTTCGCCCCCTTGCTTTCGGGTCGCGGTAATCGGTGAAACGGACTATCGTCCCCGTGCTTTCATACACAAAAGGCAAAGGGTCATTATTCAGGTATTTCAATTTTGCCGTTGCATAGCCTCTCGCTTGGTCTTCTACTACCGTCAAACGGTGCCCTTCCTCTTCCCGCTTTGCTTCTATGATACCAACAGGTTTTCTATCTACGAACAACACATAATCGGCAGGACCGACATCGGTTTGGTATTCCCTTACAGCGACTCCTTTTTTCGCCCCAATATCGACCTTTTTCTTTGACTGCACCGCCCAACCCGCTTCCACCAACATCTGGTCGATTTTGTCTCTGGCAACTTGCTCCGGATTTTGGTTGATATTGTGATTCATTGGTTTTTGTGTTTAGAGAAGAAAAATAAATAACTTAGACCAAGCTACTGTATCTTTTTCTGTTATACTTCATCATTTTATCCTTACGTAGCTGGGCTATGTGCGTCAAAAATGATTCGTCTAACAAAAAAATATTTCGCATCTTGATCTAATTTATTTATTTTTCTTCTCTTATTTATTTTTCGTTTGAATGCTTCATAAAAGTAAAAATAAGAAGGCAATTTATCTGAAGCTATTCGTGGAATCAAAAGTACGTCATATATTGAAAACCTCAAAATTTTCCGTACATTTATCGTCAACACACGTAGAACGTTGCTTCCAGCCCGTTCAGCGTTAGTTTGGCATACAAGCGCGGGCTGGAAGCACCGCGCTACGTCACCAATCACGAAGATTATGAAAAAGCCA
>JAHDEO010000519.1 GCA_020628725.1 Saprospiraceae bacterium | reverse complement strand
GACTTAGGATCTAGTGCTTCACGGCGTGGGGGTTCGAGTCCCTCCACCCGCACAGATGAAAGTTCAAGTACAAGTATCAAGTACAAGTTCTCCTGATAATTATCGGGATGGCTATGCCGAATATTAAAATTTTATTCGGATTTGATATTTGAATTTGAACTTTTTTTTTACGAAAAAAATATAGACAAGTTTAAGTCTGAATGAAGTAAAAGTTTATTAATCAATGCTTTAAACTTGAATTTATTCTCAAACTTAAACTTCAAACCAATCACTCATATGCCAACCATTACGCGACAAGATACTGAAGATTTAAGAGCTATCCTCACCGTACATATTGCCAAAGACGATTACGAAAAAAGTGTCAATAAAAAACTAAACGATTTCAGAAAAAAGGCACATCTCAAAGGTTTTCGTAAGGGGCAAGTACCTATGTCTTACGTCAAGAAATTATATGGCAAATCAGTACTTGCAGATGAGCTAAACGAACTGGCTTACAAAGAATTAATCAAATACATTTCAGAAAGCGATATGCAAACTATCGGTCAGCCACTTCCTGTGGAAGACCAAGCTTCACCTGAGTTGAATGTTCGTAACTACATCGACTACGATTTTGAGTACGAAATCGGATTGATGCCGCCGCTTGATTTGAAGGGCTTGGATAAAAGTATAAAACTCGATTCATTTGATATTGAAGTGACAGACGAGGCAGTTCAGGATGAAATTGACAAGTATTTAAGACAGCGTGGAGACCGAAAAGAAGTAGATGAGGTAAGTTCTGAAAATGATTTGTTGATGGTTAATTTGATTGAGTTGGAAGGCGATGAGCCTAAAGCCGAGGGACTCAACAAGCACTCTATGGTCGCCATCGAAGACATTCAAAATGAGGATTTGAAAAAGAAAATTCTCACGCTGAAAAAAGGTGATACTTTCGATACAGACAACATTTATGAATTAGTAGCTGAAAATCAATCGGAGGATGTGAGGAAATATTTGTTGAGTGTAGATGATGATGTAGAATTCAACAATACATTTAGAGTGGAGATTGCTACTATAACTCACATGGCACCTGCTGAAATGTCTGCTGAAATGTTCGTTGATGCCATCGGACGAGAAAAAGCAGAGAAACATGTTGCTGAATTTTTACCAAAAGAAGATGAAGAAAAAGAAGGAGGCGAAGATGGTGATTTAGACATCCCCGAAGTCGTTGATATGGAAGGACTTGGCGAAGAAACAGAAGAAAAGAAAACAGTCAGCAAAGAGGAAAAAGAGGCGGCAACAAAAGGTATGAAAGAGGAAATTGGCTTGATGATAAAAGAACAATCGGACAATGCAGCCAATGACCGCTTGATGAATAAAGTCATCGACGAACTTCTGGAAAAAAATGAAATCCCGCTATCTGATTCATACTTCAAACGTTGGTTAAAGATTAATAACGAAGGCAGAGAAATTTCTGATAAGGTGTATGAAAATACTATCAAGACCGTTCGTGCCAATTTTGTCTTAGATGCAGTAGCGAAGCACCTTGACGTATATACCTCGCTTGATGATGTAGAGGCAGAAACCCGAAATGATTACTATGAACGTAGCGGACTCAATCCCGAAGACCCAAAATCAGAAGAGCAATACCAAAAATTCGCTCAGATGTTGGCACAGTACGATGAGTCTTTTATGATTAAGCGACAAAGCCAACTCAATAATGACAATGTAAAAGACAAACTCGAAGAAATTGTTGTTATCAATAAAAAGAAAGTGACGACTGCCGAGTTCAACGATATTATAAAAGCAGAATACGAAGAAGCAAAGAAAAAAGAGGAAGCAGAGGAAGAAGCCATTGAAGTAGAGGTTGAGGAAATGGAAGGATAATATCGTGCATAACCAACGGGTGACAGCTTATATATCTGTTAAAATCATCCCGTTAATTGAAGTCGCTAAACTTTCCTGTCACAATTCGCATTATAATGAATAGATTTTGTGAGCGAATGAGCAAAACAATGTTATCCTATAAGCTAAATTCATTGAGAATCCGCTCGTTTGCTTATTAAAAATTAATATCATGTACGATAATAAAGAATTCAAAAAATTTGCCACCAAGCATGTTGGTATCAACACGCTGGTGTACGAAGACTACGAAAAAGCAGTCAACGCAGCCGTGCCGCCAAGCGTGTATGGCATGACCCCGAATGTTATCGAAGAACGCCGAATGAACGCCGTAGCGATGGACGTTTTTTCGCGTTTGATGATGGACAGAATCATCTACTTTGGTTTGCCTGTTCGTCCTGATGTGGCGAATGTAGTTAACGCTCAACTCCTCTTTCTCCAATCAACCGACCCTAAGCGCGACATTCAAATGTTCCTCAACAGTCCGGGCGGTAGCGTCATTGACGGCTTGAGTATATACGATACCATGCAATACGTATCGCCTGATGTAGCAACTGTTTGTACAGGTTTGGCAGCATCTATGGGGGCAGTATTGTTAGCAGCCGGGGAGAAAGGCAAGCGTTCTTGTTTAGGACACAGCCGCGTGATGATTCACCAACCTTCTGGCGGAATGCAAGGTCAGGCAAGTGACATGGAGATTAGCTATAAATTCATGAAATCACTGCAAAAAGACCTTTACAATATCCTTGCTAAACACACCGGACAGCCTTACGAGAAAATTGAAGAGGACTGCGACCGTGACAATTGGCTTTCAGGGCAAGATGCCCTCGAATATGGCTTGATTGACGAGGTACTCGGTGCAGATGCAGGCGAGAAGAAATAATTTTTTTAGTGATTAGTGATCGGTGATTAGTGATTAGTTTTCGCCATGCGAAAACATTTTATCGTATCTTTACGTAAAATTTTGTGATAATACGTTTGATACAAACAAATTACTAATAAACCAATCACTAATCACCCCATTCACCAATCACTAAATACATGAAGCGTCACCAAACTTATAGATGTTCATTTTGCGGGAGGGGAAAAGAAGAAGCCTTGATTTTGGTAGCCGGTATCGACGGGCATATCTGCGATACTTGCGTTGACCAAGCTCAACAAATCATTGAGGAAGAACTCAATACGGGCAAAAAAGAAGAGGAATTTCACCTGCCGACGACCATCGTACCGCAGGACATCAAAAGTCACCTTGACCGTTATGTGATTGGTCAAAACGATGCCAAAAAATATCTCTCCGTAGCCGTTTACAATCACTACAAACGTCTCCGCCAAAAACCGACGGATGACGAAGTAGAAATCGAAAAATCGAATATTCTGCTCGTCGGACGCACGGGGACAGGTAAGACTTTACTCGCCAAAACGATAGCCAAGTTCCTCAACGTTCCTTTTGCGATTGTGGATGCAACGGTATTTACCGAAGCGGGTTATGTGGGCGAAGATGTGGAGAGTATTTTGAGCCGTTTGTTGCAAGTGTGCGACTACAATATTTCCGCCGCACAACGCGGAATTATTTATGTGGATGAAATAGATAAAATTGCCCGAAAAAGCGATAATCCGTCCATCACGCGCGATGTATCGGGCGAGGGCGTACAGCAAGGACTTCTCAAAATGTTTGAGGGCACGGACGTAAATGTACCACCCAACGGCGGACGCAAACACCCCGAACAAAAACTCGTAAAAATTAACACTGAAAACATCCTTTTCATTTGCGGCGGCGCATTTGACGGTATTGAGCGACATATCGCACAACGCCTCAATACCCAAGTCATCGGCTTCAACAAAGACGAAACCGAGCGCATTGACCGCGACAATCTCCTTCAATATATCAGCCAACAAGATGTCAAATCTTACGGCTTAATTCCTGAACTTATCGGGCGTTTGCCGGTGCTGACGTACCTTTCTCCATTGGATAAAAAGGCGTTGCGTCGTATCCTCGTTGAGCCTGTAAATTCATTGGTCAATCAATACAAAAAACTATTCCGCATAGAAGGTATTGAGTTGAGTTTCAGCGATGATGCGTTAGATTTCATCGTGGATAAAGCGCATGAATTTGAACTAGGTGCGCGGGGCTTACGCTCTATTTGTGAGGCAGTTATGATAGATGCGATGTTTGAATTGCCTTCACAAAAAGGTACTAAAGAATTTCGCGTGACGGGCGATTATGCCGAGCAGAAGATTAGCAAGTCTAAGTTGAGTCAGTTGAAGGTGGCTTCTTAAGGGGTAGCAAATCCAAGTTAAATTCGTTATCTTTGGTAAAAAGTTAAATAAAATGGTTTCAACAGATCATATCATGCGGATTATCAAGCCGCTTAGTACTGAGTCTAAGTTGGAAATTTTATCAGAATTAACTGAAGATTTAAAGGCGAATTTTAATACTGATAAGGTTGACAAACAAGCTTTGCTGGAAAAATTATCCGGTGCTTGGAAGGACGATCCCGTACTTGACTCAGATGAGTTAATTGAGGATATTTATAATAACCGAACGATTTCCGATAAGAATATTTTTGAAGAATGACAAAATATTTGCTGGACACGGATATTTGTGTGTTTCTTCTTCGAGAAAAATACCACATCGACGAGAAAGTGCGAGAAGTGGGTATTGACAATTGCTTCATTTCTGAAATCACAATTGCGGAACTAAAATACGGTGCAGAGAAAAGCGATAATTACTCTAAACACGAACAAGAAGTTGTAGAAATAAGGAAATTGTTTGATGTCATCCCAATTATTGAGCATCTCGATCAATTCGCCAAAGAAAAAGTACGGTTACAACGTGCAGGTACATTAATACCAGACTTTGATTTACTAATTGGCACAACTACTGTTTCAGGTGGCTTTATTATGGTAACCAACAATGAAAAACAT